>CAUPXN010000076.1:0-2735 GCA_963515505.1 uncultured Streptococcus sp. | reverse complement strand
TGGGGATAAGGCTGGATATCGTTTCACAATCGAGATGATGGGTCGTCATAGTAATCTATTTCTAGTAAATCAAGAAGATAACACGATTATCGATTGTGTGAAACGTGTCTCTCTTGGTCAAAACAGTTATCGTACCTTACAACCAGGTGCAAGCTATGTGATGCCACCTCAAACGCAGAAAAAGAATCCTTTTGACTATTCGCTCTTTGAACTAGATAGCTTACTTCATCCATTTATTGGAGAACCAGGTGAGAGAACATTAATGAATGTCTTTCAAGGGATTAGTAAGCAATCCGCTCATGAGATTGTTGAACGTAGTGAAAGAGAGGGTCAAAGCTTAGCAGAAGCCTTACATCACTATCTCGAAGAAGGGAATACGGCAATTCAGCCTACACTTACAAAGGCAGAGGATGGAAAGATGTACTTCTTACCATTTCCATATTTAAGTAAGACAGGGGACTCCCAAAACTTTGTGAGTCTATCTGAATTACTAAGTGCATACTATGTACAGAAGATTCAAGAAGAGAAGATTCAGCAATTAGCAGGACACCTATTGCAAATGTTGAAATCAGAACTTCGTAAAAACCGTGAGAAGATGGTAAAACTCGATGAAGATTTAGCCAGAACGGAAGATGCAGATCACTATCGTGTTTACGGTGATTTAATTAATACGTATCAACACCAAATTGAAAAAGGTGCAAGTAGTGTAACTGTTCAAAACTTCTACGAGGACTATGAAGAAGTGACGATTCCATTAAATCCATTATTAACGGCTTCTCAAAATGCACAGGCGTATTTTAAAAAATACCAAAAACTTAGAAATGCGGTAACGCATATTCATGAGCAACAAGAAGCAACGAAGAATGAAATGGACTACCTCGAGAGTGTTATTTACCAAATCGAAGAAGCGGATGTATTTAACTTAGAAGCCATTCGTGAAGAACTTGTTGAGAGTGGCTACTTAAAACGTTCTGCGTTGAAAAAAGGTATTAAGAAACAAGGTGGCGCGAAACCACATGTGTTTTATGCAACAGACGGTACACGAATCTTGGTTGGACGAAATAACTTACAAAACGACCAATTAACACTTCGACAAGCGAAGAAGGAATACTTATGGCTTCATGCGCAAAATATTCCAGGATCTCACGTGATTATTGAATCTAGTAATCCAGCGGAAGAAACGATTGGTGAAGGCGCGATGCTTGCTGCATACTACTCGAAATATCGTCTTTCTGGAACGGTTCCAGTGGATTATGTTCAAGTTTCAAAAATTCGTAAACCAAATGGGGCTAAACCTGGTTTTGTAGTCTACGAAGGTCAGCAAAATACGTATATCACGCCAGATCCATTAAAGGTTGAAGCGTTAAGAAATAATAAACCGAAATAGAGGGATATTATGAAAATTATTGTGACAGGATTTGACCCTTTCGGAGGGGAAAAGATTAATCCATCGATTGAATGTGTGAAGGCTCTCCCAGAAATTGAAGGAGTAGAACTCATTCGTTTAGAATTACCGACTGTATTTAAGGAATCAGCAAAGCGTTTAAATGAAGTCATTAATGATGTGAAACCAGACGCAGTATTGAGCGTTGGTCAAGCAGGGGGAAGACCTGGGATTACAATGGAACGTATTGCGATAAATGTCGATGATGCGAGAATTCCAGACAATATTAGTCAACAACCGATTGATGAAACGATTCAAACTGAAGGTGAAGCTGCGTACTTTACAACTTTACCAATCAAACGAATTGTAAAAGCAATCCGTGAAGCAGGAATTTCGGCGGAAGTTTCCAATTCCGCTGGGACATTTGTATGTAATCACATCATGTATCAATCATTATTTGCTGCAACAAAGGCCGATAAGCCTTTTAAAGCAGGATTTATGCATATTCCGTTTATTCCAGAACAAACGACGGATAAACCGTCTCTACCGCTTGAAGAGAGCACAAGAGCTTTACAAATCGCGATTGAGACAATCCGTGATTATTTAAACGATGAAGATATTAAGGTTCAAGAAGGAACCATTTTTTAGAAAGGAGGGAGATGAATAATGTCTACTAAAGCAGCATATATTCATATCCCTTTTTGTTCGCATATTTGTTATTACTGCGATTTTAATAAAGTCTTTATTGAAGGACAACCAGTCGATGAGTATATTGAATTACTTATCAAGGAAATGGAATTGACTGGGCAAAAATATAAAATTGCACCACTGGAAACATTATATGTTGGTGGTGGGACACCGTCTTCATTGAATCCACACCAAATGGAACGTTTGTTAGATGGCATTCATCAACATTTACCGCTTCAAAAAGGGGCAGAGTTTACAATGGAACTCAATCCAGATGATGGCACACCTGAACTTCTTTCTGTAATGAAGGAAGGCGGCGTGAATCGTCTCAGCATGGGAGTCCAAACCTTCAATAACGATTTACTGAAAGCCATTGGTCGTAAGCATACAAAAGAAACGGCAATTCGTACTATCGAGAACGCAAGACAAGTCGGATTTGAGAATATGAGTATCGACTTGATTTTTAGACTTCCAAAACAGACCATTGCTGATTTCGAAGAAAGTCTAAAGATGGCGATGGCGCTAGACTTGCCTCATTATTCCATATACTCGCTTATTTTGGAACAGAAGACGGTTTTCTATAATTTGATGAGACAAGGGAAACTTCCTTTGCCGAGTCAGGATGAAGAGGCTGATATGTTTGAACTGGCGATGAAGACGATGG
>CAUPXN010000075.1:0-3132 GCA_963515505.1 uncultured Streptococcus sp. | reverse complement strand
CGCCACCAAGCATCCACTTTTGCTAAGTATTCTGGTGTATCAAATTGTGTCATGTGTATTTGTCTTCCCTTCTTATTTTTGGCTTCTAAAGAAATTCGAAAATGGCGTTTCAAAAATCCTTCTTTTATTTACCGCAAAGTATTTACCATACCGAATTACGGGTGTCAAGAAGAATTACTAAAACGGTCATCATTTTGATGGTTTTCTATTATCTTTAGGAAATATTCCTGTTTATAGACCGTATTTCTACTAATCCAAAACGTTCATAACCACATTTATTTGACTATTTCAACTCGAATATTGATCATAACTCATCATCGAGTACTCTATTTTACCATTTTTTATGTTCATTCTGCAATAAAACGTTCATAAAAAGTCAGATAGGATCAAAAAAACCGAGGTGAAATTCCTCGGTTTTTCTATCTCAATAGGGCTTGTTAAGATTTTTATTTAAAATATTGTAGAAATTCTCCGTATCCCTCTTCTTCCAACTTAGCAACTGGAATGAAGCGAAGAGATGCAGAATTGATGCAATAACGAAGGCCGCCGAGTTCTTTTGGACCATCTTCAAAGACGTGTCCTAAATGCGAATCCGCTTGACCACTTCTTACCTCTGTTCTCTTACGGTTTAGTTTGTAATCTTCTTTTTCCGTTAGTGTTGTATTTTCAATTGGTTTTGAAAATGACGGCCAACCGCAACCAGCATCAAATTTATCTTTTGAGCTGAAAAGAGGCTCTCCACTAACGATATCTACATAGATGCCATCTTCATAGAAATCATCATATTCCCCTGAAAAAGGTCTTTCTGTGGCTTCGTTTTGAGTCACTTCATATTGAATTTCAGTTAATCGTTTTTTTAGTTCTTCTTTTGAAAATTCCATCGTGGTTTCTCCTATTCAAATTGTTGTCGTTTCGACTGATGTGGATCTTGAATTCTCTTGAAGAGGTGTTCCAAGTCCTTATTCGTTAAATGAACGAGTACGGGTCTTCCGTGAGGACAGTTATATGGATTATTACATTTGGCTAAATCCACTAATAACTGACGTGCTTCCCATTCACTCAAGTGGTGGTTTGCCTTAATCGAACCTTTACAGCTCATCATAATCGCTGTAGCTTCTCTTAATTTAGCAACCGTAATCTTCTCGTCGGCTAAGATAAAGTCGATAATTTCTTCGATAATCGCCTTCTCCTGCCCTTTCTTAATCCACGCTGGATGCGATTGAATTTGGAACGTATTTTGTCCAAATGGCTCCATCTCGATTCCAAACTCCTCTACAAGAGGCAATCGCTCTTCCAACTTCACGCTGTCCTTCTTCGAGAATTCTAGCAAAATTGGCACCATCAATGGTTGACTGACCCTACCTACTTGACCAATCTCCACTTTAAACTGCTCGTATTTGATTCTCTCTTGAGCAGCGTGTTGGTCAATCATATATAAGCCTTTTTCGTTTTGTGCAAATAAGTAAGTCCCATGCATTTGTCCAAAATAATGCAATTCTGGAAATTCTTTTTCAAAGGATTGAGAGTCAATTTTCTCAGCCAACTTCAAATAGTCTGCATGGTCATCGTGGCTATCCACGAGTTCTTCTTGTTCGACAGTTTCAACAGCGTTATTCGCTTTAATAGGCGCATCATCGACCGGTAAAACTTCCACTTCTTCTCTTACGTTTTCTGTATAAGAAGGTGTTTCTACACGCGGTGATTCCACAGCTGGTGTCTTCAATTGCCATTCCAAAGTTTGTTGGACTGGTTTTGGAGCTTCTACGCGGTTTTCCTTGCGTTTGAAGGACAAGTCTTCAATCGACTCAGGAATGCGTTGTACGCCCTGTATTGCCTCTCTAATCGCCTTTTGAATCACCTGTGAGAGTTCTTGTTCCTTACTGATTCGAACTTCTTGTTTCGTTGGATGCACGTTCACATCGACGAGTTGCACGTCCATTTCAATTGAAATAATCGTAATCGGGAATCGTCCCACCATTAAGGTTGAGCCGTATCCTAGTGTAATGGCCTTTGCGATTGCCATATTGCGGATTGGTCGTCCATTAATGAAAATCGATAAGTAATTGCGGTTCGAACGTGTGAGTTCTGGGAGCGACGTATATCCAGATACTTTGAAATCTTCGTCTTCCCCATGGAACGGTAACATCTTACGAGCGTTTACTGGCCCAATATTTCCAGCGACTGCTTGCAATAAGTCTCCCTTACCAGAAGTTTGTAATAACAGATTGCCATCATTTTTTAAAATAAAGGCAATTTCTGGGTGACTAAGAGACGCCTTACTCACGACATCGGTAATATGCGCTAATTCCGTCTGTAGTGTTCGTACGAATTTCAACCGTGCTGGTGTATTATAAAACAAATCTTCGACAAGGAAAGTCGTTCCTTTTAACGGTGGAACGGTCTTCTCTTCTTTAATCTCACCAGACTCAATCTTTAACTCCACGCCGCTTTCTTCACCTGTAGAAGTCGTCAGCGTCACTTTCGATACGGCCGTAATACTCGCCAAGGCTTCACCACGGAACCCAAGAGTACGGATTCTAAAGAGTTGTTCTGGCGAATAGAGTTTACTCGTTGTATGACGTTTAATCGACATACGAGCATCCTCTTTCGTCATCCCGATTCCGTTATCTTGGATGCGAATCTTGCGAAGTCCACTCTCCTCGATTTCAATCTCGATACGAGTACTTCCAGCGTCAATCGCATTTTCGAGTAATTCCTTCACCACAGAAGAAGGTCGTTCAATCACTTCCCCTGCTGCGATTTGGTTCGTTAGTAATGTACTTAATTCTTTAATTGTTCCCATACACTACTCACCCTTTTCCATTTGCTGCCATTTATACAGGATGTTCATTGCATCCATTGGCGTCATACTCATTAAATTTAATCCTTTAAGCTCGTGAACCCATTCAGGTACGCTTTCTGTTTCTTCTTCAAAGAGCGATACTTGTTCCACGTAGGTGCTATTGTCACTTGCGGCTCCTTTAGCTTCTAAATGATTTAAAATCGTGCTGGCATTTTTCAATAGCTCTGTAGGAAGTCCAGCCAGTTTCGCCACATGAATTCCGTAACTCTTATCGGCAGGACCTTCTAATACTTTATGCAAGAAGACCACTTCGCCATTTTCTTCAACGG
>CAUPXN010000074.1:0-3517 GCA_963515505.1 uncultured Streptococcus sp. | reverse complement strand
CTTTCGTTCGCACAGTTTATTAGACTTTCTTGAATCACGAGTGATGAAAAGAAAGTCAATAAACCACTGCGTCTAAGTCAAAGCGCAAAATTTTTGAATAGACAAAAAATTAACATATATGTTAATTCACACATATGTTAATTTCACCATACATATTTTATTTTTATTAACATTACATATTATTTTTGAAAAAAGGAGACTTCTATGACGCAAATTCTAGATGGGAAAGCATTAGCTGGAAAAATAAGAGAAGAACTAAAACAGGAAGTACTACAACTCTCTAAGAGTGGGATTACACCTTCGTTAACAGTGATTCTCGTGGGAGAAGACCCAGCTAGCCAAGTGTACGTGCGTAACAAAGAACGTGCAGCAACAGAAGTAGGCATTCATTCAAACGTGATTCGCCTCAGTGAAGAAACAACACAAGAAGAACTATTAGAATACGTGAATACACTCAACCATGATGCTAGTGTTCATGGGATTTTAGTGCAATTGCCTCTGCCAAAACATATCGATACAGATGCAGTCTTAGAAGCGATTGTTCCTGAAAAAGATGTGGACGGGTTCCATCCAGTGAACTTAGGGAAGTTACTACAAAAGGATGAATCGATTGTTCCATGTACACCACAAGGAATCATGGAGTTCTTCAAAGAATATGATATCGACCTTGTTGGAAAAGAGATGGTCATTATCGGCCAAAGTACAATTGTCGGCCGTCCAATGGCATTGTTAGGGTTGAATCACGGTGCGACAGTGACAGTTTGTCATAGCCGTACTAAAGATTTAGAAAAAGTGGCTAAACGCGCTGATATTTTGATTAGTGCCGTAGGAAAAGCTGGTCTTGTTACAAAAGTCTTCGTAAAAGAAGGGGCCGTTGTCATTGATGTCGGCATTAACCGTAATGAGGAAGGAAAACTTTGTGGAGACGTCTTATTTGAAGAAGTGGCGCCACTCACAAGTGCGATTACACCAGTGCCTGGTGGCGTAGGTCCAATGACCATTGCGATGTTACTAGCGCAAACCGTTAAAAATGCAAAAAGTAAGAAGGGGTAGGACATGGAACAAGAATACTTAACCGTCACCGCGTTGACGAAGTATATAAAAACTAAATTTGACCGTGATCCGCACTTAGACCGCGTTTATTTGACGGGAGAAATTTCGAACTTTAATAAAAATAGTGTGCATAAGTATTTCAACTTAAAAGATGAAAATGCGATTATCGCAGCAACGATGTTCCAAGGTGCCTATAAGAAAATTCAATTCCAACCAGAAGAAGGAATGAAGGTTCTTGTGATTGGGCGCGTTACGGTCTATGAGAAATCTGGGAAATACCAAATGATTATCGAGCATATGGAACCAGATGGTGTTGGGGCACTTTATCAAGCTTACGAACAGTTGAAGAAGAAGTTAACTGAAGAAGGCGTATTTGCTGGACCGAAG
This sequence comes from uncultured Streptococcus sp., assembly GCA_963515505.1. GTDB lineage: Bacteria > Bacillota > Bacilli > Lactobacillales > Aerococcaceae > Granulicatella. The sequence continues at coordinate 2,077 of CAUPXN010000074.1, read as the reverse complement.
AAACCAATTCCCGTATTTCCAAAGAAAATTGCGATTTTAACGAGTGATACAGGTGCAGTTATCCGTGATATTCAAACAACAGTTGCTCGACGTTTTCCAATCGCACAACTCGTGTTATATCCAACCGTGGTACAAGGAGTACACGCAGTTCCAAGCATTCTTAAAAACTTGGACTTAGTAGAACAGTCGGATGCCGATGTGGTTATCATTGGTCGTGGTGGTGGTTCCATCGAAGACTTGTGGGCCTTTAATGAAGAACCAGTCGTTAGACGCGTTGCTTCATTCTCCCTCCCAATCATTTCAAGTGTGGGGCATGAAACAGATACGACCTTAACAGACTTTGCTTCTGACCAACGTGCAGCGACACCAACTGCCGCAGCAGAACTTGCAACGCCGGTCTTAAATGACATTCATTTAACACTTGGAAATTTAACAGGACGTTTGCAAACCACGATGCTTAATCAGTTGAATACTCGTAAGGAGTTATTAAGTAAGCTAGAGAAATCTGGTATTTTTGTAAAACCAGAGCGGATGTATGAAGTCTATGCGCAACAAGTCGATCAACTGCGATTAAAATTGATGCAAGGCATGCAACAAAGACTTCATTTGGCCAAACAACAGTCGATGCAATTTACGCACCGCCTGCAATTAGTTTCGCCAGAACAATTATTAATTCAACAAAAGCAAAAACTCGAATGGTTGCATAAGCAATTAGTCGATAGCAATCAAAATTACATGCAAGATAAGCAAATCAGATTCCAACAATTAGTGGAGAAATTAGATTTACTTAGTCCGTTGAAGATTATGACGCGTGGTTACGGTATCGTGTTTAAAGACGGCGATATCGTGAAGTCCGTTGACCAAATTGAAGAAAAACAACCAATTGAAATCAGACTCAGTGACGGTTTAGTGAATGCTACTGTCACAGCGAAAAATAAGGAGAGTTTATAATGGCTAAAAAAGAAATGAAATTTGAAGAAGCAATGGGTGCCTTAGAACAAATCGTGCGCCAATTAGAAAGCGGAAATGTTCCTTTAGACGAAGCGCTTGATAAATTCAAAGAAGGAATGGAATTAAGCCAATTTTGTAATGAAACATTGACAAAAGCCGAAGAAACTGTTCGAGCAATGATTACAGTGAATGCAGAAGGAAAAGAGGCATAGTCGTATGGTGAAGGATGTTATTCAACAACTTCAACAAGACGTAGCACTTCACTTAACGCAGCTGATTGAAAAAAGAGCTTCTGACGCAAGATTGAAAGAAGCAATGCTATACGCCGTTCAATCCGGTGGGAAACGCATTAGACCACTCTTAACGCTTGCAGTTGGTTCAGCTGGAACTTCGTCAAATGAAGCAGAGTTAGATTTGGCCTGTGCCTTAGAGATGATTCATACGTATTCACTCATTCATGATGACTTACCAGGAATGGATGACGATGATCTGCGTCGTGGTCGTCCAACCGTGCATAAGGCTTTTGATGAAGCCACTGCGATTTTAGCTGGGGATGCATTACTCACTTTAGCCTTCGAAGTGGCAGCAAATGCCAACTTGGAAGCTCATCAATTAGTGGAAGCCGTGAAGATTTTATCGACGGCTTCTGGTATGAGCGGAATGATTTCTGGCCAAATGAAAGATATTGCTAGTGAAGATGTAACGATTGCTTTGGAACAAATGAAGGAAATCCATCGTGAGAAAACAGGCGAGTTGTTATTAGCTGCTGTACGTCTTGGAAATCTATTTATCGATGATGCGAAGATGAAAGAAGCTTTTGTTTCATATGCGACTCACTTTGGCCTAGCATTCCAAATTCAAAACGACTTGCAAGATGTGTGCTGGACAAGTGAGCAAACTGGTAAAGAAACAGGTAAGGATTCAGAACTTAGTAAAAATACGTATCCTAGTCTCTTAGGAGTAGAAGGCGCAAAAGATGCCTTAGCAAGCGAAATTTCGTCTTGTAAGCGTACGTTAGAGGAAGTTGAGTTTACACCAGCAAATCAACAAACAAAGGCGCTACTCGTTGAATTTTTAACGTATTTAGAAATATAGGAGTAACAAATGGAAAAAGAACGTGTGGATA
>CAUPXN010000073.1:0-3542 GCA_963515505.1 uncultured Streptococcus sp. | reverse complement strand
ACTAAAATAGGGTTGGTGGAAAATTTCCATCAACCCTAGAAATTATAGAACCAGATTTACTTATAAGTGAATCTTGAGATTTTTTTTGGCGAAGAGGAGTCGTTAATTTTTTAGAAAGGGTAAAAATCACTTCTTTCAACAAGAAAAAAGTAGTCAATTATGATACAATAAATAGGATATAATAAGAGTATTGTGTCTAGGGTTTAAAGGAAAGGGGAGGAAGGTCGTGCAACGACTGAAAAAATTTGGAACAAAGCTTTGGCAAATTTTTCAAGAAGATTTAATGCATGTGAATATTGGTGTTGAATCCGCAGCGATGGCGTACTATATGTTATTATCTGTCATTCCAATGGTCATGCTGGTTGCCAATATTCTTCCATTATTACCAATTCCTATTGATGTGATTTTTAAAACACTAGAAACGATTTTACCGGACAACATTACTGAAGTCATATTCCCAATTCTTCGGAATTACTTAGGAAACTTCAATGGGGGCGCGCTTTCTATCGGTTTGGTGATTTTATTCTGGCCAGCGTCTCAGATGTTTAGTAGTATTCAGCGCTCGTTAAACGTTTTATATGGCGCACCGGTGAGAAGAAACTTTATTTTTGAACGATTCTTTGCCGTTGTCATTGCGATGGCAGCTATTTTAATCGTATTTGCTGTATCGATTATCTTCATCTTTGGTGAGCAAGTGTTACGATTAGTCGCAGAATTCTTCTCGCTCAATTTAGCATCGATTATTTTAGATCTTTCATTTGTAAAATGGGGGCTCTTATTCGGAACCGTCTTTTTACTTATGAGTTTCATGTACTATTCAATTCCGAATGTGAAATGGTCATTCCTGTATGCTTTTCCAGGAGGCTTATTCACGACAATTGGATTTGTATTGATTTCGCAATTATTCTCGATTTATATTCATTACGCGGGTCGTAATTTTACGGCTAATGGAGCGTTTGGGACATTGATTGTATTTATGATTTGGCTTTATTTTATTGCCAATGTAATGATTTTAGGGGGCGTGTTGAACGTGATTGTTTATCGCTTTAGACACCCAAAACAAGAAACTGAAGGAGTAACGGATGAAAAAGAAAAACTTAATGTATGACGATAAAGATTCACGAATCGACTATGGCGTCATCCTTCCTGTATTATTATTAGCATTTATTAGTATTGCAACTTTATTTTCAACAACGTATTTGATTAGCGGAAACACCTCTTTAAGAATGGTACTCATGCAAGTCGTATGGTATATGGTAGGGGTTGTGGCGATTGTCGTCATTATGCAATTCGATTCGGAGCAGTTATGGAAACTGACAACTTGGGGATATATCCTTGGACTCCTCATGTTACTCGCCGTTCTGTTCTTTTATGACAGAGCAACTTATGCCGATACAGGTGCGAAGAGTTGGTTCAGATTTGGAACTTTCTCATTCCAACCTTCCGAGGTCGTAAAAATCTTCTATATTTTAATTTTGGCAAAAGTAGCCACTTCTCATAATATGAAGACAAAATATAAGACGAATCATACGGACTGGCAATTATTCGTGAAGTTGATTTTATGGGCAGCACCAGCATTAGTACTCGTTATTTTGCAAAATGACTTAGGGACAACACTTGTATTCTTAATGATTCTGGGTGGCGTTTTGATTATGTCAGGGATTAGCTGGAAAATCTTACTTCCAATTATTATTGTGGTTGGATTAATCGGAGCGCTCCTTATTTACTTAGTAGTGTACAACCGTCAAATCTTATTAAATATTGGATTTAAAAATTACCAATTCGCGCGTATCGATTCATGGTTAGATCCATACGGAGACCAAGGTGGAAATGGATACCAATTATTCCAAAGTTTGAAGGCGATTGGTTCAGGGAGAATGCTTGGTAAAGGTTTTGGTGTATCTGATGTATATGTACCCGTTCGTGAGTCTGACTTGATCTTTGCGACAATCGGGGAAAACTTTGGATTCTTAGGTGGTACCTTCTTAATCGCGATTTACTTTATCTTGATTTATCAAATGATTCGTGTCTGTTTCGATACGAAAAATGAGTTTTATACGTATATCGCAACCGGCGTTATCATGATGATTTTATTCCACGTGGTTGAAAATATCGGGATGACGATTGGACTATTACCATTGACGGGGATTCCGTTGCCGTTTATTTCGCAAGGGGGTTCAAGCTTGCTTGGAAATATGATGGGGATTGGGCTCATTATGTCAATGCGTTATCACTTCAAGAGTACGATTTTTGAAGATGAAGATTCAGCATTTGGTGCCAACCACCAAGATGCGACAATGTTACGTTTACGTCAGGAGGATGGAAAATGATTGTATATATTCACCCAAAATGTACGACTTGTAAAAAGGCGTTAAAATGGTTCGAGTTAAATGATGTGACATTTGAACAGAAGGATATTCGCGAAACTCCACCAACTGCAAAAGAACTATTGAAGATTAAAAAAGCTCAAAACTTAGAATGGAAGAAAATGGCAAATACGAGTGGAGAACTTTACCGCTCACTTGGATTAAAAGATAAACTTCCTGAGATGAGCGATAAAGAAGCTTCAGAACTTCTTGCTGGGAATGGCATGCTCATTAAACGTCCACTTGTGTTGGATAATGGGGAAGCGACATTCGGGTTCAAAGAAGAAGTTTACGAAGAGAAATGGAAGAGATAAGATGAAGAAATATAGTGAAAATGGATTATGGATTAAACAAGACGGTTCAGAATATGTGATTGGACTTTCACCAAAGGGTCAAGATGACTTAGGAGATGTGAGCTTTGTGGAATTATTAAAGAGCGAAGCCGTAACTCCTGAAGATTCGATTATTAGTGTAGAAGCTGCAAAAGCAGTAACTGAATTACTTGCTCCACTTAGCGGAACAGTCGTGGCTTTCCATGACGAATTAGAAGAGAATCCAGAATTCTTAAACGAATTAGCAGAAGAGAAAAACTGGATTGTTCGTTTAAATGGAGTAGATGAAGCGGAATTTGATGCTTTATTAGACGAAGACCTTCCATGTGAACAATGTGAAGTAAAATAAAGATAAAAAAAGAAAACTACGAGTTCTCAAACGTTTGAGAATTCGTAGTTTTTTATTATGCATTTTGTATTGAGCGATTCACGCGTTCCACGAAGTTATCAAATAACCCTTGCATGACATTGCTATCTTCAATTAAAAGTTCAGGATGCCATTGAACAGCAACCACGCTTTGGTCTTTAGATTTCGATTCGAACGCTTCGATGATGCCATCCGTACTCCAAGCAACAGGGACAAAATCCTCGGCTAATTGTTTAACCGCTTGGTGGTGGTAAGAGTTCACAGGAGTCGTTGTTCCAAGAACTCGAGAAAGTTCGCTACCACTTGCGATTTGAATTGTATGCGTTGGTTGGCTTGGCATTGTTTTTTGTGTATGTTTTACAGAGATGTTTTCGTATTGTGATTCGATATCTTGGTAGAGTGTTCCACCAAGAGCGACGTTTAGAATTTGTAAGCCGCGACACACTGCAAAGATTGGTTTGTGTTGTCTATAAGCTT
>CAUPXN010000072.1:0-3811 GCA_963515505.1 uncultured Streptococcus sp. | reverse complement strand
CCTTCATTCGTTCGTTTGTAATATGTGTATAAATTTGTGTCGTACTAATATCCGAATGCCCAAGTAATTCCTGCACGATTCGAAGGTCGGCACCCGCTTCTAAAATATGGGTTGCAAAGGAATGCCTTAGCGTATGCGGGCTCACTTCCTTTGTAATCATGGCCGTCTGAACGATTTTCTTTAAATTCTTCCAGAAACCTTGACGCGTAAACGGACCGCCTCTGTGATTCAAGAACAAGACATTCGATAACTTCTTCTCGTCTTCTAAAGCTGGACGTGCATACTCTAAATAGTTTTGAATCCAGTTAGTTGCTTCTTGTCCAATTGGGATAATGCGTTGTTTATTCCCTTTCCCAATCGTTTGTAGGAATCCAAGTTCCAAATGCAAATCACTGAGTTCAATGCTAATCAGTTCGCTCACACGCATCCCTGTTGCATATAAGAGCTCGAGCATCGCCTTATCTCTTAAGCCTAGAACCGTTGAGGTATCTGGTACCTCAAGCAACCGGTTCACTTCATCGATACTCAGCGCTTTTGGCAACTGCTTCTTCGGTTTTGGCGGATGAATTTGCTGTGTTGGGTCTCGCTCTACCATTCGCTCTTGCACGAGAAACTGGAAGAACTTCTTCAAGCAACTAATCATGCGACTTGTTGAACTAACAGCATATTCGTCTTTTTTTAATTTCTGTAGAAATAGTACCATTGTCGTATGGTCCACATCTTGAAGACGTGTCACCTTCTGTTCTTCTAAAAACTGAGAAAACTTCTCCAAGTCCCGTTTATAGCTTGCAACAGTATTATCGGATAGCCCTTGAACGGCAATACTATCCAGGAAGTAGTGTATTTCTTTCATCTTCTACCCTTCCTTTTGCTGGCAATTTTTGCAAATTCCGTGGAACGTTAGACGATGATCGAGCACTTGAAACTGGAATTGCTCTAATACTTTTTGTTCAACATCAACGAGCAAATCTTCTTCAACTTCTTGAATCTGTCCGCATTTCACACATAACAGATGATGTGCAAAGTGACGATTAACGGTTTGTTTTAGATGATAACGGCCAATGCCATCATCAAATAGATTTCTTGAAATGATTCCTAAGTCCGTTAAAATCTCCAATGTTCGATACACAGTAGCTAATCCAATATCTGGATACTTCTGCTTCACGTACATGTAAATTTCTTCAGCCGTCAAGAGCTCATTCAGATGTTCTAGAAGGATTTCAACTGTTGCCTGTCTTTGCAGGGTCAGTTTAAAACCTTCTTCTTGTAATTTCTTTTGAATCCCTTCAATAGAAATAGATGACAAGCGACTCGCCTCCACTCATTATTCTTCAATCAGATGGATAAATCCTTCTTCTTGTGTAATTCGTTTTGCTTTTAATAAATTACCAATGGCACGTTTGAATTGCCCTTTACTAATTCCAAAAATCTCTTTAATCGTTTTTGGATTTGTTTTATCCCAATAAGGAAGTGTATGCGTTGGACGATTCTTCAGCATCGCCACAATCATCTCTGCATCGTCTCCAATGGCCTCGTGAGCACGTGGACGCATTGATACATTCAGTACCCCGTCAGGACGAAGACCAATCACACGAACGGTAATTTCTTCCCCAAGCGTTGGTTCATACAGTCGTTCTGAAGGATGCAAGAATAATTTATACCCTTCTGGTGTGAAAATCGTTGTCCCCACAAGCTTTACTTGTGTCACTGTTCCTGTTAAATCTTTGTTCAACAGTCCTTTATGACCACGAACAACTTTTTCATTTAATGCTTGACCGTCTCCCATCGTTGCCCATGTGCGATCCTTTTTATCTTTAATTAACGTCACATATAAACGATTATTTTTCTTAGGCCATAACTCTTTCATACTTGGAAGTTCATCCAATGAAACTACCATATCTTTATCTTCTAAACCAATATCCACGAATACGCCTAAGTCTTTTCTGACTTGTGTCACGCTTGCCCATCCATAACTTTCATTTGTTACTTCAGGAATGCGGAGCGTAAAGACTTTTTTACGCGAAGAATTCTCATATAAGAATCCCGTTACTACATTACCAATCTTTAGTGATTCAGTAGCATCGTCTTTTTTTAGACGGAATGTTTCTCCACTCTTTTGAACGAAAAAGTACTTTTCATTTTCATCCGTGATAATGGCTTGAACAACGGTCGATAATTCACTTGTCATAACAAACCTCCTTCTTCTACATTTGTCCTTTTATTTTACCACAAAATAGGGCTTACAGTCATTTTTAGTCTGTATTTTTGACTGTTTTCTTATCGATTTTGATGGATTTCTTGACTGACTTTCACGAGCACTCTTAATTTCATAGAAAAAAGGTTTGAACAAACCGTTTAGATTCGTTCAAACCTTTCATTTTTTAATAAATTATAAGCGAGCTACTTTCATCATGTTTGTTGTACCTTTAATTCCTAAAGGAACACCAGCAGTGATGATTACTAAGTCGTTTTCTTTAGCAGTGTGGTGGTCACGTACTGCTTGAAGACATAATTCAAACATTTCGTCAGTTGATTTAGCGCGATCAACAACCACTGGTTTAACACCCCAAATTAATGCTAATGCACGTTGTTGACGTTCTGTTGAAGTCACACCTAAGATTGTTGCGTCAGGACGGAATTTAGAAATCATTTTCGCAGTGTGTCCTGATTCAGTTGCAGCAACGATTGTTTTCACTTTTAAGTTTTTAGCTGTATGAGCTACTGAACGGCCGATAGCTTCTGCCACATCAGTTTCATCGAATGCTTTTAATTTGAATTTGTCACGTACACGAATTTCTTGTTCTGTACGAACACAGATGTTAGCCATTGTACGAACAGCTTCAACTGGGTAATCCCCTGCTGCAGATTCACCAGATAACATAACTGCATCTGTACCATCGAAGATAGCGTTCGCTACGTCACCAACTTCCGCACGTGTTGGACGTGGGTTACGTTGCATTGAATCTAACATTTGAGTAGCAGTGATAACTGGTTTACCTAATGTGTTACATTTCTTGATTAACATTTTTTGAACGATTGGAACTTCTTCCGCAGCGATTTCAACACCCATGTCTCCACGAGCAACCATTAAACCATCAGATAACGCTAAGATTTCGTCAATGTTGTCGATACCTTCTTGGTTTTCGATTTTTGGAATGATTTGGATGTGAGTTGCGTTATGTTCTTTTAATAAATCGCGAATTTCTTGAACGTCTGAAGCACGACGAACGAAACTTGCAGCGATAAAGTCGATATCATTTTCAATACCGAAGATAATATCTGCACGGTCTTTTTCAGTGATACCAGGTAATTTTGTTTTAACGCCAGGAACGTTAATTCCTTTTTTGTTTTTAACAACACCACTGTTGTTTACTACGCAGACGATTTCGCCATTTGCGTGGTCCACTTCAGTAACAGCTAATCCTACTAAACCATCATCTACTAAGATAATTGATCCAGGTTTAACATCGTTGATTAATTCTGGGTAAGTGATAGAGAATTTTTCTTTTGTTCCTAAAACTTCAGTCATTGAAATACGAACCACATCACCAGTGTGGAATTCAATCGCACCATTTTCCATATCATGTGTACGGATTTCTGGTCCTTTTGTATCTAAAAGAATCGCGATAACGCGTCCTGTTTCTTTACGAATTTTTTTGATTGTGTTGATACGTGCTAAATGTTCTTCATGGTCACCATGAGAGAAGTTTAAACGCGCAACGTTCATTCCTGCTTCTGCTAATGCTGCTAATTTTTCTGGTGCTTCACTAGCAGGTCCAATTGTACATACGATTTTAGTTCTTTTCATTTT
>CAUPXN010000071.1:0-3861 GCA_963515505.1 uncultured Streptococcus sp. | reverse complement strand
TACGGATTCTATAGTAATGGAAATAACGAGTGTAACCGAAATGAATTAGGGCGTCTGTTGATTTTATCAACATGACGCCCTTTGAAGTTCGGTAGGCAAAGAGACCTTGGCTCTTGCCGGTACAGTTATTTCCATTACTATGAAGATATCCGTAAGGATACGCAGTAATCATTTATGCACTATTAAGCACTTTTATTTTGTTTGAAATGCTTCGAAGTCGAATGCTTCGCCCTTGATTTTGTCCGGTAAGATGAGCGCGATTAAAATACCGATAATCGCCGGTCCCATCCATCCCAGCGATAAGCTTTGCAGTGGAAGAATTTCCAACGCTTTTACTAATCCTTCTAATTTCAATGCAGAAGCCACACTTGAAACCGTTGAAATAATCGTTGTCAACGCAACTGTTAGCTGCATTCCACTCTTCGAGAATGCCACTTTCTTATTCACTAGTACGAAGAACGCAATCACAACCGTAATTGGATATAAAATCATTAATACTGGAAGTGAGAAGGCAATAATCGTTTGAAGTCCAAGGGTCGCAACGCCAAATCCGATGAATGTAAATACGGTCGCATAGACTTTATAAGAGAAGCGTGGGAATGTTTCTTCGAAGAACTCCCCTACAGATACGATTAATCCTACTGTTGTTGTTAAGCAGGTAATGACTACCATTACCGCTAAGAAGGCTTGCCCAAATGTCCCGAACAAGTCGCGTGAAGCCATGGTTAATACGTAAGACCCTACGTTTAGTGTTGAATCTTGTGCTAGGGCACTTGCCACATTGAAGTGATTTCCAAGGAAAGCAAGGCCGATATACAAAACGCTGAATCCAATCGCTGTTACAAATCCCACACTCATAATCGTTTTCATGTACTCTTTTTTAGAGCTGAAATGGAACTCTTTTAATGTGTTTACGGCAACGACTGAGAAGGCTACGGCAGCTAAAGCATCGAGTGTGTTATATCCCTCAACAAAGCCATTTCCAAAAGCGGTCGATACGGTTAGATTTGTTTGGCCTGCTAATTCTGGTGACGTTTGCCCATATTTAAACGCTCCAACGACCACTAAGATTAAAATTAATCCTGCAAAAATCGGTGTTAAGATTTTACCGATGCTAGATAAGAGTGATGAACGGTTATACGCTAAGAAAAAGGCTACAGCAAAGTAAATCGCTGCGTAAATTAGAAGACCTGAATTAGAATCTGGCAAGAACGGTGCTACCCCGATGTTGTAGGATACCGTTGCTGTACGAGGAATCGCAAAGAAAGGTCCAATGGATAAATATAATACTACTAAAAATGCCAATGAGAAGATTGGATGAATCTTTTCGTCCAATTCTTTTTTGAATCCACCATTAATCACTGTTCCAATTAATAACGTTCCAATCGCCAGCCCCACTCCAGATACAATAAATCCGATGACTGCTGGCCAAAATTGCTCAGCAGATTGATAGCCTAAGCTTGGCGGAAAAATTAAATTACCTGCTCCAAAGAAAAATCCAAAAAGAAGCAGCCCTGTTAATACACCTTTTTTCATTTGTCCTCCTTCTAAAAAAAGACCCTTCAAATGCCTTTCTTCGCATCCGAAGGGTCCCCTTTTTATTTATATTCAATTAAGCTACGGTTGAGCCATTTGGCATTCCTTCTGGTGCAAATACCACTTGAAGAACGCCATCTTTTTCAGCCGAAAGAATCATTCCTTGGCTGATTTGTCCACGCATTTTACGTGGTTTCAAGTTCGCAACAATCACGACTTTCTTACCGACGAAAATACTTGGATCTGGGTACCATTCCGCAATCCCTGAAAGGATTTGACGGTGACCTCCAGCATCTCCAGCGTCTAAGCGGAATTGAAGCAATTTGTCTGCCCCTTCCACTGGTCCACATTCGATAACTTCTGCGACTTTTAATTCGATTTTGTCGAAGTCGTCGTACTTGATGCTTTCTTTTTCGCTTGAAAGTTCCACTTCTTCTGGGTTCCAGTCAGTGTTTTCTTCTTCGACTGGCGCTCCACCCATTTTAGATTGGATGTAAGCCACTTCTTCTTCCACGTCTAAACGTGGGAAGATTGGTTGACCTTTTTCAACCACCTTAGTTCCTTCAGGAATCACGCCAAATGTGTGTAATGAAGGGTAATCCATTAAAGCGCTGTCCGTAATTCCTAATTGAGCCAAGATTTCTCCTGGAGTTTGCGTTAAGAATGGTTGTAAGGCAACGGCAATGATTCGTAAGCTTTCTGCTAAGTAATTCATTGTACGTGCTAATTCTTCTTGGCGCGCTTCATCTTTCACAGCGGCCCATGGAGTTGTTTCGTCGATATATTTATTCGTACGAGAGACAAATTTCCAGATTGCAGCAAGCGCTACTGAGAATTGCATGTTTTCCATCGCTTCTTCAACTTCCACAATCATCGCTTTTGAAGCATCGACTAATTCTTGGTCAAATGTTGAAACCGGTGCAGTGTATGCAGGGATTGTTCCATCGAAATACTTATTAATCATCGCAACTGTACGGTTTAATAAGTTTCCTAAGTCATTGGCTAAGTCATAGTTAATGCGTTCTACGAATGATTCTGGAGTGAAAATTCCGTCAGAACCGAATGGAACTTCACGTAATAAGTAGTAACGAAGTGCATCTAAGCCGTAACGTTCGATAAGAGTGTTTGGATCTACCACGTTTCCTTTCGATTTAGACATTTTACCGTCTTTCATCAATAACCATCCGTGTGCGAAGATTTTCTTCGGTAATGGTAAATCTAAGGCCATTAACATAATTGGCCAGTAAATCGTATGGAAACGAACGATTTCTTTTCCGATAAAATGCACATCTGCAGGCCAGTAGCGGTTGAATAATGTTTCATCGTCGCTACCATATCCTAGTGCGGTAATGTAGTTTGATAAGGCATCAATCCATACATAAACTACGTGTTTTGGATCGTTTGGTACTGGAATCCCCCAGTCAAATGACGTACGAGAAACCGCTAAGTCTTCCAAACCTGGTTTGATGAAGTTATTAATCATCTCGTTTTTACGTGATTCTGGTTGAATGAAATCTGGATGTTCTTCGTAGTATTGCAATAAGCGATCAGCGTATTTGCTCATTCTAAAGAAGTAAGATTCTTCTTTGACAAGCTCAACTTCGTGCCCACTTGGCGCAACCCCACCAATCATATTTCCTTCAGCATCGCGGTATACTTCGACTAATTGTGTTTCTGTGAAGTACTCTTCGTCGGATACAGAATACCAACCTTCGTATTCACCGAGGTAAATATCGCCATTGTCCACTAATTTTTGGAAAATCTTTTGAACAGCTTTCGTATGGCGTGGTTGAGTCGTACGAATAAAATCATCGTAAGAGATATCTAACTCTTTCCACAAATCTTGAATGCCGAAAATGATTTTATCGACGAATTCAATTTCTGAAACGCCTGCTTCTTTCGCTTTTTCTTGGATTTTTTGTCCGTGTTCATCTGTTCCTGTTAAAAAGTAAGTGTCAAAACCTTGCAATTTTTTGTAGCGGACCATTGCGTCACTGGCTACAGTTGTATAGGCATGACCAATATGTAAATTACCACTCGGATAGTAAATCGGAGTCGTTAAATAGAATGTTTTTTTGTCTTCAGCCATGTTGGGAAGAGCCTCCTTGAAATTCTTTAAACATAGGGTTAGTATACCATACCTATCAAAAAAATACGAGAAGTGAAAACAAAGTGGAGCGCGATTGGGATGTAAATTGTACTTAGATTCAATTTGGGTTTTCTGGAGTTGGGTTTGTGCTGATGATTTCTTAGAATCCTTGCGGATTCTTTTTATAATCGCTGTTACGGGGCACCGGTGCAAGCCTGTAGTCTTGCACCTTCGAA
>CAUPXN010000070.1:0-3911 GCA_963515505.1 uncultured Streptococcus sp. | reverse complement strand
ATTCTAAGGGCAGACTTGAAGCAGTTCTAGGAGCTGTGAAGGAAGAGTATGCTGGTGTTGAGATTGCCGTAGGGATTACTCGTGAAATGGTTGAACGCGGTGAGTTTGACACGATGCGTGAAGGGATTGAAGCTGCTTGTGTCATTCCAGTTGCCTTTAGCGTCTCTCGTTATTTAAATACAACTGATTATTTCCCATGGAAAGTATTACAAGCGATTCGACTAGGAGAAACTCTCTCATTCACACAAGAAGATGCAACAGGAAGTGAATCGTTACCGGAAGCGACTTCTATGACGAAGGTGTTCCAAGCAGCAGTAGGTGGAGTCCTTCTTACGAACTTAGAACAGTTTACAAAAGACTTAGTGGTTGAAATTCCTCTAAGAGATACGATGCTTCCACAATTCCCAGTACCAGGTGGAAAAACGAGCGCACAGTTCCTTTATGAATTATGTGAGGCTGCGATGCTTGAGATGGGAGTAACGACACCTGTCTATGTAAATCGCCTTAAAGAAGAATTAGCTGTGATTCATGAAATGGGATTTGATGATTACTTCCTTATCGTTTGGGATATTATGCGTCATGCACGCGAGAAAGGTATCCAAACGGGATCTGGTCGTGGGTCTGCAGCGGGATCTCTTGTTGCGTACCTCTTGCATATTACAGGCGTTGATCCGATTCGTTATAACTTGCTATTTGAGCGTTTCTTAAACCGTGAACGTTATACGATGCCTGATATCGACTTGGATTTTCCGGATGATAAGCGTGAAGATATTTTAGCCTATATCGTGTCGAAATATGGCAATCAAAATGTAGCGCAAATTGTAACGTTTGGTACGCTTGGGGCGAAGCAAGTGATTCGTGATGTATGTAAAGTCTTTGGCGAAAACATCATTACGGTTCAGAAGTTTTCAAACAATATCGCTCAAGGGAAAGTGACGCTCGAGCAGACTTATAAAGAAAATAAGGCGTTTAGAGAACATGTCGAAAGCAGCGAACGTAATCGCAAGCTCTATCAAGTGTCAAAAACGCTTGAAGGTCTTCCGCGTCATTCATCTGTCCATGCGGCAGGAGTCGTGTTATCGCAAGATGCGTTGACGAAGACCGTTCCTTTAATGAAACGAGACAAAGGGTATTCGGGGTCACTTCAGGAAGCCGATTGGATGCTCACACAGTATGCGATGCAGGCTGTTGAAAAAGTCGGCCTTCTCAAAATGGACTTGCTAGGGTTAAGCAACCTGACATTGCTTCATAAGGCGATTCAACAAACGCAGAAGATTACGAAGAAAGCATTGGATATTACGAAGATTCCTTTAGACGACCCGCGTACTTTTGAACTTTTCCAAAAGGCACAAACAAACGGAATTTTCCAATTCGAGTCAGACGGGATTCGTCGCGTCTTGAAGGATATGCAACCGACAGCGTTCGAAGATTTAGTAGCAGTGCTTGCACTTTATCGTCCAGGTCCAATGGAGCAAATTCCACACTTTATTAATCGTAAAAAGGGAACGGAAATTGTTCAGTATCCTCACACGTCGCTGCAAAAGATTCTTGAACCGACATACGGTATCTTGGTCTACCAAGAACAAGTTATGCAGGCGGCTAGTGAAATGGCTGGCTTTACTCTAGGAGAAGCCGATATTTTACGTCGTGCCATCGGGAAGAAGAATAGTGATGCGATTACTGCGCAAAAAGAAAAATTTGTGCAAGGGGCCCTTTCGAAAGGGTATAAACAAGAAGATGCCGAGATGGTATATGACTATATTGAAAAGTTTGCCAACTATGGATTTAATAAATCACATGCGGTCGCTTATGCGATGTTGTCTTATCAATTAGCTTACTTAAAGGCAAATTATCCAACGGCATTCTTTACGGCTTTGTTCCAGAACGCGAGCGCGAAATCTGCGAAGTTGCAAGACTATCTTGTTGAAGCACGCCAATTAGGAATTAAAATTCTTCCCCCAAGTATCAATCGTGGTTTTGCAGACTTTGTGGCAGACGATAGTGGAGTTATTGTTGGGCTTAATAATATTAAGGGGATTCGTCGTGACTTTGTGGAAAGTATCGTGAAGAACCGTTATGAGTATGGATTGTTCAAAGGGTTCCAAGACTTTGCTTACCGAATGGGCGCTCAATATACGAAAGAACCACTATTACTCGCGTTAATTAATGCAGGGGCTTTTGATGAATTTGGTGAAACAAGGGCAACGCTGAAGGCTAATGTGGATGCTGTAGCTAAGAGTGTGAAGTTCCACGGCTTGAATTTATCGCTAGAAGATGACTTAGAAGTGGCGTTCACACATGTAGAAGAAGAACCGCTCCTACAACGGATCGAAGAAGAAATCGAAGTGCTTGGATTTTCAGTTTCTCCGCATCCGTCCTCAAAATATGATCCTCTTGTGAAGAGTGGATGGATCACTCCGATTCAAACCGTTTTTGAAGAAGGGTATATGCGATTTGTAGGGATGATTGTTGACATTCGTAAAATCTCGACTCGTAAAGGAGAGCAGATGGCGTATGTCACACTTCAAGATGCGTCTGGAATGATGGATGTAGTCGTCTTTCCGTCTACGCTGGCCGAAGTCTATCAACACCTTCAACAAAACAAGATGGTTCTAGCAGAAGGTCGTGTGAAAAAAGGGCAAAAGGGACAATGGCAATTGCAATTAAACCGCATGTATCCGATGAGTTTTGCAGATAAACTACTTGAAGATTCTGCTAAAATATTAAAAATTGCGATTCGTCCGGAGAAACATACTCCAGAAGTCTATGCAGAAATCAAGCAACTCGTCACTAAATATAAAGGGGTGACACCTGTTGAATTATTCCTCGTGAATAGTAAAACGCTTGTAAAGAATTCTTTTGCAAACGGTGTAAACCTTGAGTCGAAGCTAATCCCTAGTCTTATCGACATTTTAGATAAAGAATGTATAAAAATTGTAAAATGAAAAAGTTTATGAAAATGAAAGACATTTGTTTAAAAAAGTGATAAAATGAGAACAAATGGGCTTGTTCCAGTAAAAATAAATCTAAGAGGTGAATCTTTGTGAAACGCATTGCTGTTTTAACAAGTGGAGGAGATGCTCCAGGGATGAATGCCGCTGTACGTGCGATTGTACGTAAGGGTATTTATGAAGGCTTTGAAGTCTACGGGATTAACTATGGATATGCCGGTTTAGTAGCTGGTGATATTCGTAAATTAAACCCTTCAGACGTGAGCGACATGATTGGTCGTGGGGGTACATTCTTGTATTCTGCACGTTATCCTGAATTCGCAAACCGCGAAGGACAAGAAAAAGGGATCGAACAATTAAAGAAATTCGGTATTGAAGGTCTTGTTGTTATCGGTGGTGACGGAAGCTATCAAGGTGCCGTTGCTTTAACAAAACTTGGTTTCCCAACAGTTGGGGTTCCAGGAACAATTGACAATGATATTCCAGGTACGGAATATACAATCGGTTTTGATACTGCCATCAATACTGTATTAGAAGCGCTAGACCGTCTTCGCGATACTGCGACATCACACGTTCGTACGTTTATCGTTGAAGTAATGGGTCGTCGTGCTGGAGATATCGCACTTTGGACTGGGGTTGCTAGTGGTGCAGAACAAATTTTGATTCCAGAACAAGATTTTGATTTAGCTGAAGTGGCTAAAGAAATCAAACAAGGTCGCTTGAATGGTAAGAAACATACATTAATCATTCTTGCAGAAGGCGTAATGTCTGGTGACGAACTTGCTAAGAAACTCCGTGAATACGATAGTGATTTCCACACTCGTGTAACAGTTCTTGGACACGTACAACGTGGTGGTTCACCTAGTGCGCGTGACCGTGTTCTTGCGAGCCGTATGGGTGCTAAAGCAATCGATTTATTAAAAGAAGATATCGGTGGCGTGTGCGTCGGCGTTAAAGCTG
>CAUPXN010000069.1:0-3922 GCA_963515505.1 uncultured Streptococcus sp. | reverse complement strand
TGTAGAGTTATTCTACTTAAAAATATGTGAGCATGCATGAGTTTAATGGAGTTCTCACCAATATCCATTAGAAAAGAGGAAGTTCATGACAACTATCGTATCGATCTCTGATGAGTACATTACATTAGGGCAATTTTTAAAACATATTGACGTCATTACAACGGGCGGACAAGCAAAATGGTACCTGCAAGAATATACAGTTTTTGTAGATGGAGAGTTAGAAAATCGACGTGGTAGAAAATTATATCCGAATACACGTATCGAAATACCTGATGAAGGTATTTTTATTGTGAAAGAAATGAAATCGGATGAAAATGATTTGAACACACATGACGCATGAAGCTGACTAATTTACAATTACAAAACTTTCGTAATTATGAATCTGTCCAACTAGAGTTTACAGACGGTGTGCATGTTTTTATTGGTGAAAATGCACAAGGGAAAACCAACCTGATGGAGTCGATTTATGCCTTGGCGATGACAAAGAGCCACCGCACTACAAACGACAAAGAACTGATTGGATGGAAAAAAGAGTTTGCGACGATTAAAGGGACTGTTGAGAAAACAGCGACAAAGACGAATTTAGAATTGCAATTTTCTAAAAAAGGAAAAATCGCGAAAGTGAATTATTTGGAGCAAAAGCGACTCAGTTCCTACCTTGGAAACTTGAATGTCATCCTCTTTGCCCCAGAGAACCTCACGCTTGTCAAAGGGTCTCCGCAAAATAGACGTAAATTCGTGGATATGGAACTTGGACAAATGAGTTCCCTCTACCTCTATGATTTAGTGGAATATAATCGTGTCTTAAAACAGCGCAATACATATTTGAAGCAGCTAGCGATTAAGAAAAAGCAGCCGGACGAATACTTAGAGGTTTTAAGCGAGATGTTAAGCGAGTTAGCTAGTAAAATCGTCTTTCATCGTCTCGATTTTATGAAGCAATTGGAGGCTTTAGCCATTCCGATTCATGACCAGTTATCGCTTGGTCGTGAGAAATTCTCGGTTTCGTATCAAGCAACGATTCCGCTGGAGGATGGAATAACGGCTTCGCAAATGAAAGAAATTTATATCGATCAATTCAAGAAGAATCAAACTCGTGAGGCGGATCAAGCCACAACGCTGATTGGACCGCACCGTGACGATTTGATTTTTTATTTAAACGAGATTCCGGTTCAAACGTACGGTTCGCAAGGACAGCAACGTTCGACCGTTCTCAGTTTGAAGCTTGCGGAAATCGAATTGATGAAATTATCGACGGGTGAGTATCCTCTTCTACTATTAGATGACGTACTGTCCGAACTCGATGATGATAGACAAACTCATCTGATTAAGGCCATTGAAAATAAGGTGCAAACCTTTATTACGACAACGAGCCTGGATGGGATTAAGCAACAATTTATTAATGAACCAGTCGTAATACCGATTGAAAAAGGAACTATTTTAAAAACGGAGAGTGAGAATTAGCATATGACAGAAGAAAACAAAGCTGAATTAGCTGCGCAATATGATGCCAGTCAGATTCAAGTATTAGAAGGACTCGAAGCTGTTCGTAAACGTCCTGGGATGTATATTGGTTCAACAAGTAGTGCCGGGTTGCACCACCTTGTTTGGGAAATTGTGGATAACTCAATCGACGAAGCGTTGGCTGGGTTTGCGACACATATCGAAATCGAAATCACGAAAGAAAACCACATTCGCGTAACCGATGACGGACGTGGGATTCCGGTCGATATTCAAGAAAAAACAGGTCGTCCTGCCGTAGAAACTGTATTTACAGTGCTTCACGCCGGTGGTAAATTCGGCGGCGGAGGCTATAAAGTTTCTGGGGGTCTTCACGGGGTTGGGGCTTCTGTTGTTAATGCTCTTTCAACAGACTTAACCGTTCAAGTATTTAAAGATGGCAACATTTATGAGCAATCTTATAAACGTGGTGCCGTTTTAGATGACTTAAAAATCATTGGTAAAACAGATAAACATGGTACAAGCGTATACTTTGTACCAGACCCTGAAATTTTCCAAGAAACAACAGTCTTTGAATTTGATAAATTAGCCAACCGTGTGCGTGAATTAGCGTTCTTGAATAAAGGATTAAAATTAACAATCACAGATTTCCGCGAAGAAGAGCCAGTGAGAAAATCTTTCTGCTACGAAGGCGGGATTAAGAGCTATGTCGAACACTTAAATAAATCAAAACAAGTGTTATTCGAAGAGCCAATTTATGTAGAAGGTGAACAAGATGGCATTCAAGTAGAAGTGGCAATGCAATACACTTCTGGATACCATACTAACCTTCTCAGCTTTACGAATAATATCCACACTTATGAAGGTGGTACTCACGAATCAGGGATGAAGACGGCCCTTACACGTGTGATTAACGATTACGCGCGTCGTCAAAAATTGATGAAAGAAAACGAAGAAAAACTAAGCGGTGAAGATGTCCGTGAAGGGTTAACTGCCGTTATTTCTATCAAACACCCTGATCCACAGTTTGAAGGACAAACAAAAACGAAATTAGGAAACTCTGAAGCTCGTACGATTACAGACCGTCTGTTTTCAACACACTTCGATAAATTCTTAATGGAAAACCCTCAAGTCGCACGTAAGATTGTCGAAAAAGGGATTTTAGCTTCGAAAGCACGTCTTGCTGCAAAACGTGCGCGTGAAGTGACTCGTAAGAAATCTGGTTTAGAAATTTCAAACTTACCAGGTAAATTAGCAGACTGCTCAAGCAATGACCCAACGATTTCTGAATTATTCATCGTCGAAGGGGACTCTGCGGGTGGTTCAGCAAAACAAGGACGTTCACGTCATTTTCAAGCGATTTTACCAATCCGTGGGAAAATCTTGAACGTTGAAAAAGCAACACTCGATAAAATTTTAGCCAACGAAGAAATTCGTTCGCTCTTTACAGCGATGGGAACTGGTTTTGGTGGAGATTTTGATTTATCGAAAGCTCGTTACCAAAAATTAGTCATCATGACCGATGCCGATGTCGATGGAAGTCACATCCGTACATTGCTCATTACTCTTTTCTATCGTTATATGCGCCCTGCAGTGGAAGCTGGATATATTTATATCGCGCAACCACCTCTTTACAAGTTGAAACAAGGTAAGAATGAATACTATATTCAAAATGATGAAGAGTTAGAAGCGAAACTAAAAGAATTACCAGCACATCCAAAACCACAATTATCACGATACAAAGGTCTTGGGGAAATGGATGCGGAACAATTATGGGAAACAACCATGAACCCTGAAAACCGTTCAATGTTACAAGTATCTGTGGAAGATGCTGCAGAAGCGGATCAAATTTTAGATATCTTGATGGGCGACCGTGTAGAACCACGTCGTGAATTCATTGAAAGCAATGCGAAATACATCAATATGGAAGATTTAGATATCTAATCCAGTAATCGAATTTGAAGAGAAGAATAGAAAAGGAGACGAATTATGTCTGAAGAAGTGAAACACTTTGAAGAAACTTTTGAATCAACTGATTTAGTACAAACGATGCGTAAATCATTTCTAGAGTATTCGATGAGTGTTATTGTATCGCGTGCCCTACCAGATGTACGCGATGGATTAAAACCAGTACACCGTCGTATTTTATATGGAATGAGTGAACTTGGAGTGACACCGGACAAACCGCATAAAAAATCTGCGCGTATTGTCGGGGACGTAATGGGTAAATATCACCCACACGGTGACTCTGCAATTTACGATGCCATGGTTCGTATGGCACAAGATTTCTCATACCGTTACCCATTAATCGATGGACACGGTAACTTTGGTTCTGTCGATGGAGACGGCGCCGCTGCGATGCGTTATACAGAGGCTCGTATGAGTAAAATTGCTCTTGAAATGCTTCGCGATATTAACAAAGATACGATTAATTTCCGTGATAACTACGATTCAACAGAAC
>CAUPXN010000068.1:0-4133 GCA_963515505.1 uncultured Streptococcus sp. | reverse complement strand
AAAGTCATTTTACTCCTCTTGTTCATCGCTCTAATATACAAAATATTCTACCATTATGGAGATGTGCTTGCAACAATATCGCGCTATAGTACAATCTTTCGCCAATTGTTTATTAAAAATTCTTATTCCAAATATTTAACAGTAACACGTTTCAATTCATCTTCGTTAAAGCTCGATGGATTTTTTTTGTGAGCTCCAAAGACATTCACTGGATTTAATCCAATGTCACTAGGCAATTGATTCATGTCCTCTTTGGTTGAAAAAGACAGCCCATTTTCGTATCCATTCACTGTAAATAAAATTCGATATTCTCCAACTTTCGAGTCATAGGTATTATTGTTAAACTCGATGGATTCTATATCGTTATAATTAGAAATAATTGTACGCACAATCTCATTTTGTGTCTCTTTAGATAATTTCGCGCTATCTTTTTGAGACATACTCACAATTAATACTATACAAATCATAAATGCTATCAACGTAGCAATGATTTTCTTCATTTCATCTCCTCCGAAAAATCTTCACCTTCTCATTTTACATTCCCGCTAGACATGCCTTGATCTGCATCTTCTGGAATCCACCAGTCTAAGAACTGCTTCATCGCCCAGTCCCAGAAATCCCATTCGTGTCCACCAGCGTGTTCTTGATACGTTAGTGACACTCCTTGTTCTTTCAAAAAGCTGCTGTAGCTACGGTTGTCTTCCAACAGCCAATCTTCCGTGCCACATGCCATAAAAATCGAGAGCTCATCCTTATGCTCCATTGTTTGGACGGCATGATACAACTGATTGCCTTCCGCCACAAAGGTCTCCTCATCTTTAAAGACCGCCTCCAAAAAGCTTTTTCTTAAAAAGAACGGTGCTTCTGGAATCTCTTCTGGTGGAAGTGCCTGTTTTTTAATCGCTCCAGAGAACGCCCCAATGACGCTAAAGGTGTCTGGATATTTGATGCCATTTCGAAGCGCCCCGTATCCACCCATTGAAAGACCAGCAATGCCTAAGTCTTCCCGTTTTCTGGAAATTGGAAACATTCGGCGTGAGATTTCTGGAAGCTCCACTCCGATAAATTCTCCATAGTTCGTATAGTTCCACGGTTGGTCTATGTAAAAATGATTTTCCCCAGAAGGCATGATGAGGACGAGATTTTTCTCTTTTGCGTATCGAAGAATGCGCGTTTGATTGACCCAATCCTGTTCACTGCCCAATACTCCGTGAAGCAACACTAACGCTTTGTACGGACCTTCTGAGAGATACTGATTATTGAAATCCACCGCATCACTAGGCAAATAGACTGACAGGGGGATGGTTCTCATTAGTGTTTTTGAAAAAAATGAAACGTGTAAAAGTGCCATATGACGCCTCCGTTAAATTATTATTTTTTTAAATATCGATTCACTACCGTCACTAACCCAAAGACAAACGTGACTCTAACGACGGATTTTTGCCACGACTCCCATTGCTCAAACCGAAAGAAATCATTCATGATGAGGATAAAAGCAATAGTGGCTACCATGCCAAGCAAAAAGACAGCCCATCCGCGATTCATCTTGTTGAGTTGTTCTGGATTATCCCGATTCACCCAAGTATAAAAAGCAAGCCCGACAACGATTGCACTCACAATAAATAGCACGATATCTTGACGAAATAGTAGCTGATAGATGGCATTCACGCCATTGATGATGCCTAACGCAACAATTCCAATGTCTCTAACTTTTTGACTCATTTCCAACAACCCCTCTCCCTGAAAACGGATCCTGAACTCATCTATATTATACTGCTCCCCCAGCGTTTTTACTATACTCGCTCGCAAAAAAGAACCCAGCATCACTGCTAGGCTCCACTCCTTCGACCTCTATAGCCGAATTTTATATTTTATTCTTCTACCCCTAGTAATAGGTTCACTAGGATGTCCACTGTAACATTACCGAAGTAACGGCGAATATCGATGGCTTCGAAGACTTTTGTTAAGTCTTCGCGGTTGTATCCAACTCCCACTAGCGCTTTTTCAACATCGCTGATTTCACCAAGACCGAAGAAGTCCCCGTTAATCTTAATGTCTTTGATGGCATTCTTTTCAACGTTCAAGCTGAACTCGATTTGTCCGGCCGGTGTACGTTTTGATTGTTTGAATTCGAATTTTGGATTTTTTCCGTAGTTCCAATCTGGGTTGTTGAAGTACT
This sequence comes from uncultured Streptococcus sp., assembly GCA_963515505.1. Classification (GTDB taxonomy): domain Bacteria; phylum Bacillota; class Bacilli; order Lactobacillales; family Aerococcaceae; genus Granulicatella. The sequence goes on along the minus strand of CAUPXN010000068.1, from coordinate 1,954 downwards.
TGCTGCGTAATTCTTCTACACGCACCCAGTCTTCATCCGTTAGAACATACTCTTTAATCGTAGATGTATCTTCCACATTGAAGATGTTTTTCAAGAGCACTTCGCGGAATTGTAAGATGTCTAAGTCTTGATATTCAGGCGCTAAGTACGGTTTGATATTTGTCACGCGTGAACGAACGGACTTGATTCCTTTTGACGCGATTTTCTCTTGTTTTGGACGTAAAATTTGTGGCAAAATGCTCACATCTAGATCCAGCATTAATGTTCCGTGCGCTGTTAAACGGCCATTGTTTGAGTACATCGCATTTCCAGAGAATTTCTTACCGTCAATCAGAAGGTCGTTACGTCCTTGTAACTCTGCTCCCGTTGCTCCCATTTTATGAAGGGCTTCAATCACGGGTTCTGTGAATTTTCCAAAATCACGGAAGCTATCGCCGTCATCTTCTGTAATGAAGCAGAAGCAGATATTTCCCATATCGTGATACACGGCTCCACCGCCTGAGAAACGACGAACCACTTGTACGCCAAGCTTGTCTACACCATCTTGATTGATTTCTTCGATGGTATTTTGGTTTTTACCGATGATAATCGCATTTTCGTTAATATAAAATAACAAAATTGGTTCATCGAGTTTCTTTTCGTTTAATAAGAAATATTCGATGGCTAAGTTTGTCGTTGCATCGTAGATTTCTTGTCCATTACGTTGATTTTTTACATAATACATCTGAAAGTCTCCTCGCTTTTACTGATATCACTAGCGCTATCATACCATAACCCTCCCCCTCACACATAAGAAAGAAGCTTGATTTTACACTGTTTTTACTCCACTCCAACACGCAATTACCATATATGGTAATTGCAGCTTTTCAATAAGAAAAAACGCACCCTGTCCAGGATGCGCTTTGCTACAGTTTAGTATGCCCACGCGATGAGCAAATAGATGAAGGTTGAACCAAACATATCCGCCAATGCGTGCATAAGAAAGAATGGTAATAGGTTTTTGACCACTTTCTTGTACATGAAGTAGTAGAACAATCCGTACACGACTCCGATAACAATTGCCCACAACATTCCTTGATACGTATGGAATGAGAAACGAACCAGTGTTGAGAATGCTAAAGCCTTCCACTGATGTTCTTCCTTCACCGATGTCATTAATCCAAGGAAGAAGAACTCTTCGTAGAATCCATTTAACAGCCCATAAGCGATGGCCATTGGAGATAACGCTAAGAACTTATTGATGATTTCCTGTGGGTTCATGAACGGAACAAGCGCCGGGTCGAAGTAGTTGTATTCACCGCTTAGTGTGGTTACGACGTCGCCGAACAGTCCGACCATCGTGAATAATACCGGTACCCAGATGAGTACAGACCAGTGAAAACGAATCTTCAACTGCTTGAAGTCGTAATGACGAATGACTAAGTACAAGAGTGCAATCGCGAGTAGTATCACCTGTAGTGTAAAGTTACTCGAATACGCCGCCCCGTCGCTAAAGGACGTTGTCGTTTCCGTATACTGTGGGGCCACTTTCGTCACTGGTTGTAAACTCTGTAGAAATTGTTGTGTGGATCGGATGATAAACTCCCCGAACATGATGATCGTCACGATGAGGATGTCATACCACTTTAGATATTTTAATGGTTCTTTAGGTCTGATTTTAGTTAAAACAGTCATGATTGGTTCCCTCTTTTCCTTATTGTATCAAAACACAGTTCTATTTAAAGAAAATCGCTTATTTTTGACGTTTTCCTTAATAAGAGAATACGCCTTAAAACTAAAATGAACCTAAAATCAAAAAGTTTTCTACAAAAAAAGTGACTCCTAATAAGAAGTCACTGACTATTTTCTAAAAGAAGCGTTTCGGTATTTCGATGAACAAGATTACAAGAAGTCCATTAGAAAGGCTGTGTAATAAAATTGCGTCAAACAAACTTCTTCTTCGTTCATACACAAG
>CAUPXN010000067.1:0-4480 GCA_963515505.1 uncultured Streptococcus sp. | reverse complement strand
TTGGCAACGGTTGTTTTCTTCTCAATCGTCATCTCTTCTTCGAGCAGACGTTTTTCTTCTTCCATTGCCGCAATAATTCCAAATTTCATTCTTTCACCTCATCCTTATCGTTCGATCTGTTTCGACATCAAGACGATATCTTCATAACCGTCACCGATTTTGACGCCGTTCTTAATGAGTCCTTCTTCTTCAAATCCACACTTTTCATAAAGTCGGCGTGCTTTCTTATTCACAGCCACGACCTCAAGTTCGACACGAGTGAGCGTTGAATATTCCGCTACCCAATCGAGCATTTCTTCCATCATCACAGTCGCAATGCCTTGCCCCCAGTAAGACTTCAATACACTAATTCCTAATTCACCACGGTGTGAGAATTTAGGATGCAGGCTCCCAGCAATCGAACCAACCGCAATAATCTCGTCTCCATCTTTTGCTAGTAACATATATTGATTTTCGTTCTCGTATAGCGATTCAATAAACAATTCTTCTTGAGCCACAGAATACTTCAACCCTTCTGGCCCAAAGGAAAGAAAATCGGTTTCGCTCCCTACTTTTTTACTATAATCTAAAAGCGCTTTAGCATCGTCTTTTACTGGAAGTGCAAATGTAATTTCTCGTTCTTTACTCATCTGTTACCTCCAATTGTTTGATAAATTCTTCGTACTCTTTTCCCTGTGGAACTAAACGAATCACACGTTCAGACTCGCCGTCTCCTACACGGTCGATTTGAACCTTTAAGAAAGTCGAAGGAAGTTCATCTTCGATATACTGCGCCCATTCAACGACGCACACACCACCCGCATAGAAGTACTCTTCGAGGCCTACTTCGCTTGCGCCACCACTTTCTTCAATACGATACATGTCCATATGAAATAGCGGAAGTCGCCCTTTACGGTATTCACGGATTAATGTATACGTTGGGCTCTTAATGACACGGTCGATGCCTAAACCAACAGCGATTCCTTTTGTAAGAGTCGTCTTTCCAGCGCCTAAATCGCCTTCTAGAATGACGCAGCTATTTTCAAATAACGCGTCACCTAAACGCTGTCCAAGCGCCATTGTCTCCTCTTGTGTTGTTGTACGTACTTCAAACATGATGCTACTCCTTCAAACTTGGTTCGTTGTCTTGCATAAAAAAAGAGCCAAGACAAACTGTCTTAGCTCATTATAGCATATTTTGCTTATTTTAGAACGCGTCCTAAGAATTCTTTTGTACGGTCTACTTGTGGGTTTTCAAAGATTTGTTCTGGAGTTCCTTCTTCAGCGATAACCCCTTTATCCATGAAGACAACACGGTCACTAACTTCTTTGGCAAATCCCATTTCGTGCGTTACAACGATCATTGTTAGCCCTGTGTGTGCTAAGCTCTTCATTGTTTCTAACACTTCGTTTACCATTTCTGGGTCAAGTGCTGACGTTGGTTCGTCGAATAGCAATACATCTGGTTGCATTGATAATGCACGCGCGATAGCCACACGTTGTTTCTGACCACCTGATAATTGACGAGGTTTTGCATTGATGTACGCTGCCATTCCTACTTTTTCAAGGAATTCTTTTGCGATTTTTTCTGCTTCCTCTTTTGATTGTTTCAACACTTTCATCGGTCCAACAATACAGTTTTCTAACACGTTTAAGTTATTGAATAAGTTGAACTGTTGGAACACCATTCCTACGTGAGTACGATATTCGTAAATGCTCTTGTCATGTTCAAGAATGTTTTGGCCATTGTAGTAGATTTCGCCTGAAGTTGGTTTTTCAAGTAAGTTGACACAACGTAAAAGTGTTGATTTACCAGAACCACTTGATCCGATAATCGTTACGACTTCCCCTTGTTTTACTTCAAAAGAAATATCTTTAAGAACTTCATTAGTACCGAAAGTTTTACTTAAGTTTTGAATGGAAATTACTGCTTCGCTCATTATGCATTTCCTTTCTGTCTAGTTTTTTCTTCGACTGCTGACATTGAATTTGAGTTTAATGGATCTGAATAAATCACTTCATAGTTATCTGGACCATCTAATTTACGCTCGAAGTAACGTAAGATACGAGTCACTGTGAATGTCATGATGAAGTATAAAATTAATGTGACAAAGAATGTATCAAAGTAACGGAAGTTTTGTCCCGCAACTGTTTTTGTCGCAAAGTACAATTCTGAAACTGAAATTACGTTCAATACAGAAGTATCTTTGATGTTGATAACGAACTCATTCCCTACTGCTGGAAGGATGTTACGAAGTACTTGTGGGAAAACAACATAGCGCATTGTTTGCCAGTGAGTCATCCCGATAGCTTGGCTGGCTTCAAATTGTCCTTGGTCGATAGAAATAATCCCACCACGAACGATTTCTGACATATAAGCCCCTGTATTAATCGATACGATGAAAATCGCAGCGAATGTAACATCTAAGTTAATTCCAAACATTAATGCTGTTCCGTAGTAAATTACCATCGCTTGTACGATCATCGGTGTTCCACGGAAGAACTCTGTATAGCAGTTTAAAATGATAACTGCAATTTTTAAAAGGATACGTTTAGGTCCTTTTTCTGGTAGTGGAATTGTTTTAACAAATCCGATGAACATCCCGATTAATGTCCCGATAATTGTACCAATAATTGAAATATATAGTGTAATCCAGGCACCTGTTAAGAACATTTGCCAGTTCTGTTGAATGATTTTTACAATCCAATCAATACTCATTTATTTTCCTACTTTCTGTATTTAATGTGTATGTATACGCCACACGAGGTGGCGGTGTGTTATGTTTGTGCTTTGCTTACTGCCTGTAGTTGAACTCAGGCTTTTTAAACTCAAAGTTCTATAAAGTTGAGATCGCCATCGCAGAAATGGCGTGCGTTTCCCGAAACGTCCGCACGACTCGTTCCGAGTCCCTTGCGGCGTTCCGGTCCAACGGTCCATTTCTGAACGCGATGTCTCACATCCTACTCTGCAGCTGGCTGATTCTTAATTGCTTCTTCCATGATTTTTTGGCGTTCTTCGCTAGAGATTGTTTTTAATGCTTCGTTGATTTGTTTTGTTAATGGGCTATCTTTTTTAACACCAACAGCTGTTTGTATGTCTTCTGGTGATACTTTGAAGCCATCTGTTAATTTAACCATTACGAAGTCGCTGTTTGCTGCTTGAGCAGAAAGTGCTTCTGGTAATTCAGAAACGTAAGCGTCGATTGTTCCTGCTTGAAGTGCAACACGCATTGCTGGGAAGTTATCCATTGCAGCTTGTTTTTCAACACCAGGGATTTGGTCGATTACTGAGTAGTGGAAAGTGTTTAATTGAGCTGTTACTTTCGCACCAGAAAAATCTGCTAATGAAGTAGCTTTTTCGTATTTAGAACCTTTTTTAACGACTAAAACTAATTGTGAATCATAGTAAGAATCTGTAAAGTCGATTGTTGCTTTACGTTCTTCTGTAGGACTCATACCAGCAATGATCGCATCTATTTTACCTGAAACAAGCGCTGGTGTTAAGCCATCCCACTCAGTTTTTACAATTACTAATTCTTTTCCTAATTGTTTAGCCACACGTTTTGCGATTTCAACGTCGTAACCGCCAGCGTATTGGTCAGTTCCTTGAATTTTCACAGCACCGTTTGAGTCATCTTTTTGAGTCCAGTTAAATGGTGGGTATCCTGCTTCCATCCCAACCACTAATTGGTTTTGGTTTGCTGTCCCTTGGCTAACAGGTGTTCCACACGCTGCTAAACCTACTGTCATTGCTAAAGCTGCAATTGCGCCTAAAATTTTTTTCATTTTCTTTCTCTCCTTCTCGATTATCAAACTGGTTCTCTCATAACACACAAAAAAGGAACCACGAACAAAAGCCGTGATTCCCCATAAAAAGTCATAAGTAGTCATTCTTTTGCCCGGTAATTGATTGCACTTCATGAGTATCTGGGCAGATATCATGACAGTGACTGACCTATTATGACCAGCCCCCAACGTTTTCACGTTTCGGCGAAATCCCCTTTCCAGTTTCCTGTACTCTTGTCATCCGCACCTCAGTTCAATAACCATTTGATTTAATTGATGAAAATAAATTAACACATATTTTTTTGAAAGTCAACCCATATATTTTCATTTTTTTGAAAACAACTAACAAAAATATAATTAATATTATAATTTTAAACGAGCCTCGCTTATAGACTTATACGCAGTAGCTGATTGGATAAAGCTTCATCACTCGTGATTTGCTTTATCCTAATCAGCCTTGCGGGGGTAAGACTACGAAGTTAAATTGACTCGCACTGTGAGTCAATTTTTCCTTCTGTCTTACTCCCTTTTTCCCCCTCCACCTTCTCTAACATTATGCCTCAGAAAAGCATTATATATGAGTCGATGAAGTAACAGATATATTAATTACGGAAAATCTTGCGGATTTTATAATAGCAGTAATGTGACTAGTATTAAATGCGAATTAGTAGGAGTTAGGAATTTATTCCTTACTCCTACTTTGAGGCTTTAAAGG
>CAUPXN010000066.1:0-4775 GCA_963515505.1 uncultured Streptococcus sp. | reverse complement strand
TCAGGGCTATGCCCGAAACTGAAAAACCACCGGCTTAGCCGGTGGATATTTATTTGTGTTTTATCGTAGAGGAAACCATCATAAAATTCAAAGCTCGTTGATTATGGAAAATCTTACGGATTCTATAATAGCGGTAATAGGGAATGATATCAAAACGAATTAACGGGAGTTAGGAATGTATTCCTTACTCCCGTTTTTGAGGCTTTGAAGGTGAGAGACTTCGGCTCGAACCGATATCCCATTACAGCTATTATGAAGAAATCCGTAAGGATTTGGAATAATCAACAGATAAAATATTATGCATGGATTTCTTTGTAGACTTCTTGCTTCTTAAGGCCAAGATGTTTTGCGACAGCTTTAATCGCATCTTTTTGAGCAAGACTTTGATGTTCCATAAACCAGTCAACCTGTTCGGCAATCGAAAGTGAAGCGTCTGGCGTATTTTCTTCTAACGCACCGGCTAGAGCAGTTGTCACTTCATCAGGATTTTTAGAACCAATCAAGATGCAGCATTCGCCTTTTAATTCTTCCTCGTTTACAAGGGTAACGAGTTCTGCGGCTGTTCCGCGAATAAACTCTTCGTAAGTTTTCGTCAACTCGCGGCATAACACAACAGATTGTTGTTCGCCGTAGACGGTCTGAATCGCCGAGAATGTGTCCTTTAGGCGGAAAGGTGATTCGTATAAAATCACGGTCTCGCTATGTGTGCGTAATTGTTCGAGGGCTTCGATTTTTTCTTTCTTTTTACGTGGTAAGAACCCATAGAAATAGAACGGTTGTGGCACAAGCCCGCTTGCGATAAGAGCCGTAATTCCCGCATTTGCCCCTGGAAGAGGAATAACAGGAATGCCAACTTCAACGCAGGCTTGCACGAGCTCAAATCCTGGGTCACTAATCGATGGTGTACCGGCGTCACTTACTTGTGCGATGTTTTTCCCTTCTTGCAACCACTCGATGACTTGGGGAATTCGCTCCTGCGTATTATGTTCATGGAAACTCTTTTGCGGAGTCTCGATTTCAAAATGATTGAGTAACTTTTGCGTATGACGTGTATCTTCGGCTAGGATTAAATCCACGGCGCGTAGAGTATTAACCGCGCGGAAAGTCATATCTTCTAAGTTACCAATCGGAGTAGGAACAAGGAATAGTTTTCCTGTCCCTTCAGTCCGATAACTCTGTTGTCTCATGAGGCTGTTCTCCTTCTAAGTAAATAATGACAGGACGGTCGACACTTGCGCCAATCGTCTGTAGAAATGTTTCCTTTTTTGGGCGAGAGAATTTTTTGAATGCCGCTTCTGCTTTCATCGCTTCTTGCTTTGTAGCAAATTCTTTAGCGTAGAGCAGTGTCACGGGAGTTCTCACCCTTGTATATTTAGCACCTTTTCCGGCATTGTGAGTCGCGATTCGTTTTTCCAAATCGACCGTATAGCCCGTATAAAAGGTTTGATCCTTGCAGAGAAGGACGTACATAAAGAACTGGCTCATGCGTTGTCCCCCCAGAGGATACTTCTAATCTTCTGCGTATATTCTTGATGCTCATCGAAAACCGTGATCGGTGGCAATACCTTGAGTCCACCAGGAAGTCCGTCCTTCATTAATTCAATCAGGACGATGTTGCTTTCTTTGCCTTCTTTTGGATAGACAAATTGCACGCGTTTCGCTTCGAGGCGGTGATGCCTTGCCTCGGATAAAATATCCGTGAGGCGGTCGGGTCTATGAACGAGATAGGCTTTTCCTTTCATCTTCAATAACCCTGAAATCGTCTTGAGTAAGTCTTCGAGTGGCAAATGCACTTCATGACGGGCAATCGTGTAAGCTTCCTTCAAATTGGTTTGATTGGTTTCCTTCACCTTGAAGTAAGGCGGATTGCACGTAATAAAGTCGACCGAGTCTTTCGGGATAATGCCTTTCAACTGACGAATATCCTGATTGATAAAGGTGATGCGGTCTTCTAAGTTGTTGAGTTGGTTGGTACGCATCGCCATGTCCCAAAGCTGTTCTTGGATTTCAACAGCGGTAATATGATTTTTGGTTTTATGGCTGAGTAAAAATGCCACCGCACCATTACCAGAGCAGAGATCCACGATTGTAGCTTTTCTACTTTTGGCGATATTGGCAAAGTCTGCCAAAAGGACAGCATCCAGCGAAAAGGAGAAGACCTCACGACTTTGAATGATATCGATATTTTCTTTTTCGAGTCGATCGAGTCGCTCATGCGATTTCAATGGAACTTCCTTTTTTGTCATTTCTTTCCAACTCCTACAATTACTGTATCCAAAGTGTAACAACAAATGGAAAGCCACGCAAGATATAGAGTAAAAAAGAGATGAGTCCATATACAACTTTAGGTTTAGAGAAGGTTGGACGAAAAATCCACCTTAGGTCCTATGATTTCATCAGTGAAGTTTTGTACACTAAGAATGTAATCAAGAACGAACCGATTTAAGGGGGAAACGAAAATGAATCAAAAAGATAGAATTTTAGAATTAGTAGACAAAGGAATTATTTCAGCAGAGGAAGCAGTAGTCTTACTCGAAAAAATGGGTGAGAAGGCAAGTGCGAAAGAACAACCTACTTCTAGTCAATTAGACTCTGTCATGGAAGGTGTGGCAAGTGCCTTTACTAAATTCTCTGCCAAAAGTGACCAAACAAATGACGCTATCCAAGTGGTGTTGAAGCGCGCGAAGGAAATTGATCGACGCATCGATGAAATCAGAACGGCTGAGCAATTGGATTCGTTAACTGTGGATGAAGAAATGGAACTTGTTCGTCTGCAAGAAGAAGCGGAGCAATTGAATAACCAATATAAGAGTTTGTTACAAGAAAAGAAACAAGCCGATGCAAAAGTAAAAGCTGAAAAGAAACAAGAATGGGAAGAAAGCTTTAAGAAAGCGAAGAAGAAAGTGCAAGACACTGACTGGGAAGAAAAAACTCGTAGAACAGCGGGAACTATTTCTTCATGGGCTGCAAAATTTGCAGACTCAATTGTGACAGCGGTGGGATCAGTCATTCAAAATACAGAAGCGAACATGCCTTACTTAGAAGCCAAAAACGGCAAAAAAGTACCGTATCATTTCCATCAAGTAATCGATGATGCGAGCATTCTCGATTTCAAAGTGGCCAACGGAATTGTTCGTGTGAAGACTGTTCCTGGCAACACGATGACGATTGAAGGAAATTGCCGCGTGGCTGCGCAAGACGAAGAGTTTTTCGATGCAGAAGGATTTGTTCGCGACCGTGTGAAGGTGGGCGTAGACGACGATAAGATTGTCATCAAGAGTGTCAGCAAGCGCGTATACTGCGACTGGACGATTTCACTTCCGCAAAAAGTGTATGATTATGTTGCCGTCAAAGGGTTGAATACAACACTTCATTTGAAAGAGTTAGAAGGAAAAGATTATTACTTCGAAGTGGATAATGGAGATATTCGCTTGAAGGATGTTAAAGGGGTTCTTCTTGAAGCAGAAACAGTGAACGGAAATCTTAAATATGAACAACTCGATTTCAAAGATATTGTATCTGAAACGGTGAATGGTAATATTCATCTCGATGGTCAATTCCTTGGAACGAAGCTAGAAGCCGTAACAGGAAATATTAAAGTAGCAGTCGCACATCCAGAAACGAAAAAAGTAGACGTTGAAACCGTAAATGGAAATATTAAAATCGAAGTTGCTGAAGAAGTCGGACTGGAAGCCGAAATTGAAACGTCACTTGGTTCGATTCACTTTGATGAAACAGTCTTTGAAGTGATTCGACAAACGAAGGATTTAGCAGAAAGAAGTGCATTGATTCGTAAAACTCGAAACTTAATGACAAGAGTAGTTGCAGAAACTACAACTGGAAATATACAAGTAAATCAGCTACAATCAGATTCAAGTAGCAAGAAAGAAGGATAAACAAAATGAAAAAATTAAGACGCTCGAGAAAGAACAGAGTTGTTTGTGGGGTAATGGGAGGAATTGCGGAATACTTCGATGTAGATCCAACAATTGTCCGCGTACTATTCTTGATTGTTTCTTGGACAGGTTTTCCAGTCTTCCTCTATATATTACTTGCTATCATTATTCCAGAAGAAAGCACTGGGTATTACCGTGACGATAGACGCAGAAATACGTACTATTACACTTCTGGACCTTCTCGCCCGCGTAAAACAGCGCGCCGTGTAGAAGAAGATGACGACGATTGGAGTGATTTTTAGTGTCAATTACTAAAAAGATTGCCATTAACACATTAGGGTTCTTGGTGATTGCGTGGTTTATACCACAATTTTACGTTACAAACTGGGTAGCAGCGCTTGTTGCAAGTATCGTGCTTGCGGTACTAAACCTATTCGTTAAACCGATTTTATTCCTTTTAACATTGCCAGTAACGATTGTAACGTTTGGATGCTTTAGCTTTGTGTTAAATGCGATGATGTTAAGCTTAACATCATGGTTTGTAGGACCGGGATTCTCATTCTCGGATCCACTCATTACCTTAGTAGTAAGCATTCTGTTAACGATTTTCCAACGCTTTGTTGAAAATCTAGTAGACTAATAAATAAAAAATAAGCGACCAATTTGGTCGCTTATTTTTGTTTGGATTCCATTAGTATTTCACAACCATTAATTGGCCGCTATTGTATTCTGCAAGGAATACATCTGAAACATCTTGAATATCTTGGGCAGCCAGTTGTTCAGTCACCCAATCTTCTGTTTTGTTGATGACTTCTAAAACATTTTGTTGAATAACTCCATCAGTAATGAGAGGATATTTTGGGTTTTCTTCCCCCGATT
>CAUPXN010000065.1:0-5359 GCA_963515505.1 uncultured Streptococcus sp. | reverse complement strand
TGTTTAATAGAGTACTAATCGCAAACCGTGGAGAGATTGCTTGCCGTATTATTCGTGCTTGTCGCGAGTTAGGAATTGAATCGGTAGCCGTCTATTCCCAAGCGGATAAAGATGCTCTTCATGTACAATTAGCTGACCATGCCGTTTGTATCGGACCTGCTGCTTCAAAAGATTCTTACTTAAAAGTTGAAAATATTTTGAGCGCAGCTGTTATAACAGGCGCACAAGCGATTCACCCTGGATTTGGATTCTTATCGGAGAATGCCAAATTTGCCAAAATGTGTGCGGAATGCAATATCACTTTCATTGGGCCTTCAAGCGAAGTGATTTCTCAAATGGGGGATAAAGCAGAAGCACGTAAGCAAATGATTGCGGCAAACGTACCGGTAATTCCTGGTAGTGATGATGTCGTTGCAACTGTTGAAGAAGGAATTGAACTTGCAAAGCGTATCGGCTTCCCGCTCTTAATTAAGGCGGTTGCTGGTGGTGGTGGTAAAGGGATTCGTCGTGTTGAAACAGTTGAAGAATTTGAACATCAATTTGTGACAGCTCGCCAAGAAGCCTTACAAGCCTTCGGAAATGCCGATGTGTACATGGAACGGATTATCTATCCAGCCAAACATATTGAAATTCAAATTTTAGCCGACCAACATGGAAATGTGGTTCACCTAGGAGAGCGTGACTGTTCACTTCAACGTAAAAATCAAAAGATTATCGAAGAAGCGCCAAGTCCTTCTCTTTCTTCTCAACTCAGAAGAGAAATGGGGGAAGCAGCTGTTCGTGCTGCTAAAGCAGTCGGCTATCAAAACGCAGGAACGATTGAGTTTCTTGTGGATGAAGAAAAACATTTCTATTTCATGGAAATGAATACGCGTATTCAAGTAGAACATCCGATTACAGAAATGATTACGAATGTGGATCTTGTGCAACAACAAATTAAAATTGCTGCAGGAGAAGAGTTACCATTTACTCAAGAGGATATTACTTTTGAAGGGCATGCGATTGAATGTCGTTTAAACGCTGAAAATCCATTTGAAGGCTTCCGTCCTTCTCCAGGTAAAGTAACGTTCTTACATCAACCTGTTGGTGGTATGGGTGTACGTATTGAATCAGCACTGTATACAGGATATCAAATTCCACCATTCTACGATTCAATGTTAACGAAGTTGATTGCGCACGGTAAAACACGTGAAGAAGCCATTCTTCGCATGAAACGGATGCTCTTTGAGCTTGTAGTAGAGGGTGTGGATACGAACCAAGAATTCGTTGAAGATTTATTAGATTCTTCTGCGTTCAGACGCGGCGACTATACAACTGCGTACGTTGAAACTGAATTCTTGAAACACTGGAATCAACCAAAAGAGAAATAGAATGATTTAGTAAAGGAGTGATTAGATGGGTCTGTTTAGAAAACGGTCGTATATCACCATTAATCGTACCAAAGTAGACTTATCTGAACAGTCTGAGTTACCTACAGTTCCGGATGGGAAATGGGTGAAATGTCCTTCTTGTGACAAGATTGTCTACAAAGAAGACTTAGGATCCTTAAAAGTTTGTCCGCACTGTGATGCTCATTTTAGAATTAATGCGGCTGAACGATTAGCCATTACAGTAGATACATTCCAGGAACTCTTTGAGGATGAAAAGCCGAAAGTAGATGTAGCCTTTCCAGGATACGAAGCGAAATTGGAGAAAGCCTCTAAAGTAGCCAAAGAAAATGAAGCTGTAACAGTCGGTGTGGCAACAATCGGGGAAGAATCCTTTATTTGTTGCGTCATGAACTCATTCTTTATGATGGGGTCAATGGGACAAGTCGTTGGTGAGAAAATCACGAAGGCTTTCCAAGAAGGAATCAAACGCCAATTACCAGTCGTGATTTTTACCGCTTCAGGTGGTGCCAGAATGCAAGAAGGAATTTTCTCTCTCATGCAGATGGCGAAAATTTCAGGGGCTGTGGAAGAACACCATCAAGCTGGATTATTCTATTTAACAGTATTGACGGATCCAACAACAGGAGGCGTCACTGCAAGCTTTGCAATGCAAGGCGACATTATTTTAGCAGAACCAAAAGCTATCGTTGGATTTGCTGGAAAACGTGTTGTGGAACAAACCATGAACCAAAAACTTCCAGATGATTTCCAACAAGCAGAAACCGTTCTGGAACAAGGGTTTATCGATGCGGTGGTTCACCGTAAGGAAATGAAGAAGATGATTCATCGTCTACTTGTCCTTCATAGAAAGGAGTCGAATGCATGAAACCAATGAAAATTGTTTCGTTGTCACGTGATGTGAAACGTCCAACGACAAAAGAATGGATTAACGCCGTATTTGACGACTTTATTGAATTGCATGGGGACCGTTACTACGCCGATGATAAAGCTCTTGTAGGCGGGATTGCGACATTAAACGGTAAACCTGTTACGGTGATTGGGATGGAGAAGGGGCATACGCTTCAAGAAAACTTGAAGACAAACTTTGGTCAAGTCCATCCAGAAGGATACCGTAAGAGTGCACGTTTGATGAAACAAGCGGAGAAGTTTAACCGTCCAGTTGTAACGTTTATTAATACGGCTGGTGCTTTCTGCGGGGCAACTGCGGAAGAACGTGGAATCGGTGAAGCCATTGCGGATAATCTTCGTATTATGAGCCATTTGAAAGTTCCAATCATCGCCATCCTATGTGGTGAAGGCGGAAGTGGTGGAGCATTAGCGCTTGCCGTTGCCAATGAAGTTTGGATGATGGAATATGCGATGTATTCGATTCTTTCTCCAGAAGGATTTGCATCGATTTTGTGGAAAGACGGTTCAAAAGCCAGTCAAGCCGCCGAATTGATGAAATTCACAAGTAATGATTTGTTGGCGCAAAAGATTGTTGATCGCATTATTCCAGAAAAGAAAAAGACAAACGAAGAGATTGCTTTGGATATGAGAGAACAATTAGAAGTTCAATTAAATGAGTGGTCATTGAAATCGAAAGAAGAAATTGTAAGCCAACGTTTAGAGCGATTTAATCAATATTAGAATTTGATGAAAATTCCAAGGAGCCTGACTTTTTTGTTAGGCTTTTTTTTGTTATACTAAAGTTACCATTTTCATTGGAGGGAACAATTTATGACACGTTTAGAAAAAGTAAGAAATTCCATGAAAGAACAAGAAATTGATGGATTGATTGTATATAGCCCATACAATTTACGTTATTTAGCAAACTTTACAGGAACAACAGGGTTTGCATTAATTACATTGACAGATGCTTATTTTGTAACAGATGCTCGTTACACACAACAAGCACAACAACAAGCAAAAGGATTCCATGTGATTGAACATAAGACAGGTTGGGTTCCAGCATTTGAAAAAATCATTCGCGAAAACGACTTGAAATTTGTTGGTTTTGAAGCAGACCATGTTTCAGTTTCACAATTAGAAATCTTCGAAGATGCGTTTGATACAGCATTAATTCCAACACAAAACATTGTAGAGAAAATTCGTGAAGTCAAAGATGAAGGTGAAATCCAAACAATCCGTGAAGCTTGCCGTATTTCAGATGCTGCATTCCTACACATTTTAGATTTCATTAAACCAGGTGTGAGCGAAATCCAAGTGGCAAATGAATTAGACTTCTATATGCGCGGCCTTGGTGCAACTGGAGTTTCATTTGATACGATTATCGCAAGTGGTGTTCGTTCTTCAATGCCTCACGGTGTTGCGAGTCCAAAAGTGATTGAAACTGGTGATCTAGTAACGCTTGACTTTGGTTGCTACTACAATGGTTATGTATCTGATATGACTAGAACAATCGCTGTTGGTGAACCAATTGACCAATTAAAAGAGATTCACGATGTTGTCTTGCAAGCTCAATTAAAAGTGAGCGAAGCAGCTGGACCTGGTAAAACAGGGGTAGAATTAGATAAGATTGCTCGTGACTACATCGCAAGCCGTGGTTATGGTGAATACTTCACTCACTCAACAGGACATGGTATCGGTCTTGAAATCCATGAAGCACCAAACGTTTCTCGTATTGCGACACAAGCATTTGTACCAGGTAATGTTATTACAAATGAACCAGGAATTTACCTTCCAGGAGTTGGTGGAGTACGTATCGAAGACGACATTATTATCAATGAAACTGGCGGCGAAGTGATTCAAAAAGTTCCTCGTGAACTCATTATTCTCTAAAATAGACGGTAGTTGTGAGAATAGCTGTTTCATGGTAAACTAAATGAGAATTGGAAAATCTTTTTATGAGTAATTTTCTATCAAACAGGGAGGTTACAAAATGGAACAAATCAAAAAATATTCTAAAGATCAAGAACTAGGTGCAATCGAAATTGCTCCTGAAGTTATCGAAAGTATTGCAGGTATTGTAGCTGCACAAGTGGAAGGCTTCTATCCAGTTCCTGGATTCTTAAACACTATTTTTGGTGGAAAACAATTATCTAAAGGGGCTTATTTAACAGAAGAAAACGGATCATTCGTAATTGATATTTACGGAAATGTAGATTACGGTGTTTCAATTCCAAAAACAGCTCTATTATTGCAAAATAAAATTAAAGAACAATTATTATTCAGCTGTGAATTAGTGATTTCACAAGTGAATGTTCACGTTCAAGAAATTTTACCAGTGCACCATGCGGATGCAGAATTATTTGAATTGGGGGATGAATAGTGAGTCGTAAACCATTAAAAAGACGAGCACTACGAGTATTGGCCATTCAAGCTTTATACCAACTAGATGTGTCGCCTGAAATGCACATTGTAGATGCGCTTAGTCTTGCGTTGGAATGCTCAGAAGATTCACCTTATTCTATCGAAGCAATTACGGAAGAAGAGTTACTTAACGAAGTTCCAGAGATTGCATACAGCATAGCATTAGTGCGAGGAGTTCAAAACAATGTCGAGAAAATCGACGCGTTAATCGAAAAGTACTTAAAAGGATGGAAGCTAAACCGTATTGTCCGTTTAGACTTAATCATCATGAGAGTAGCTATCTTCGAAATGACTTCTCCAGAATTAGAAGTTCCACAAACTGTAGCGTTAAACGAAGCAATTGAAATCGCAAAAACATACAGTGACGAAAAATCAGCGAAATTTATTAATGGTATCTTATCAAACTTAGTAAACGGGTAAGATTCTACTACACGAAGAGTCTGAAGCAACAGTTTCAGACTCTTTTTTAAAGGATACGAGGGCGAACGCTCAGGGCCGAATCATTGGACTGATATGCCGCAAGGGACTCGGGACGAGTCGTGCGGACATATCAGGAAATGGACGTCGGGCCTGTGAGCCCGAGTTCAACTACAAAGGATGTGAGCAATCGCGTTCAGAAATGGAACGTTGGACCGGAACACCGGAAGGAACGTGAA
>CAUPXN010000064.1:0-6238 GCA_963515505.1 uncultured Streptococcus sp. | reverse complement strand
AGACGGTAGCCCTAGGGTGTTTTTATTAAATTCTCACTTTTTGGGGTCAGTCCCTCACCTTGTTTTTTATTTTTGTTTCAGCTGATTACAAATTATGAAGTGTATTAAAAGAAGCTACCTTGGAAACAAGGTAGCTTATATTTTTTATTGCAGTTATTCTGTGTAGTTGAACTCGGGCTCACAGGACTGAAAAACTTCGCACTGTGAAGGCTTGATTCCTGAGCGCTCTTCGCAGTGGTTTATTGACTTTCTTTTCATCACTCGTGATTCAAGAAAGTCTAATAAACTTTGCGGGCGAAAGACTACGAAGCAAAACGGACTCACACTGTGAATCCGTTTTTTGCTTCTGTCTTTCTGCCTCGTATCCTATAGTTGAGTTCTGGCTCGTAGCTTTCGCGTTCCTTTCCGACAATTATCCGCACGTCCTTATCGGACGCTTGCGTTAATTTCGGTAAAGGGTCGAAAGCTGACCACTCGCCCTCACATCCTGCTATTCATACCCGCCACCAGCAACACCAAAGTATTCTTCGAGAGAAAGGCCTGAGTTATAAATATCCGTTGCCTTGTCTCCTACATAACGCAGGTGCCATGCTTCGGCTTGGTAACCTGTGATGGCTTCCTTGCCGGGTTGGAATCGGACGATGAATCCGTACTCGTGGGCATGCGTATGAAGCCAGTGGATGGCGTCGCTATACTCTGGTCCATCGAGTAGATTTCCATGGGTATCGAGAATATCGAAGGCGAGCCCTGTTTGGTGTTCGCTATATCCTGGGCGAGCAGAGTACGTGTCTGCGGCGGCTTTTCCTTCACGGGATACATAGTCGTTATAGAGTTCGGTTTGATATTCATAGGAACGATATCCGCTGTACGTGTCGCTAATCGGATAGCCGAGTTCTTGCATGCGTTGAATTAACGCGCGCACTTGTTGGCCAGCCGTTGGATCTTCGCCGGGCGCGTAAGTCGACGGTAGCGCGTGTTTTTTATTGACGATGATGTCATACCCAAGGGAAAGGTCAGCCATGCCACTTGCAGCCTGCGCTTGCGTAGTAGCTTCAGTCGCAGAAGTCGCTTCAGAAGAAGCCTCTGTACTTTGAACCGTTGTTTCCGTTGCTGTGGTTGTACTTGTTGTCGTGCTCGTTGTTTCTACAGTAGTCGCCTTTGAACTCGTGGTTGTCTCAGCGGGAGTGTTCTTGCTCGAACAGCCAAGGAGAATGAAGCTTAGTGCAACTGCTGGTAAGAGTTGTTTTTTCACATAAATCATCCTTTCTTTGTCACTATAAGTGTAGCATAATTCCGAAGCTTTGAGCGGTATTTTTGTGAAAAATTAAACTCTCATTAAAAAACGAACAATGAAAGATGAAACTTCCATGAATTAACAGGATTTTCTGTAGAAAAGCTTGCTTTTTCTTTTAAAAGTGGTATATTATTCGTTAATAAATTCAATCACTGGAGGTTTGTGCTATGTCAAAATGGGAAACAAAATTTCAAAAAGAAGGATACACATTCGATGATGTTTTACTAATTCCAGCGGAGAGTCATGTCTTGCCAAATGACGTGGATTTACGCGTGCAATTAGCCAAAAACATTCGTCTCAATATTCCTTTAATCAGTGCAAGTATGGATACCGTCACAGATTCAACCATGGCGATTGCGATTGCGCGTCAAGGTGGATTAGGCGTGATTCATAAAAACATGTCGATTGCAGAACAAGCAGAAGCAGTTCATAAAGTAAAACGTTCAGAAAGTGGCGTTATCATCAATCCATTTTTCTTAACACCTTCCCATAAAGTACAAGATGCCGAAGACCTCATGGCAAAATACCGTATTAGCGGTGTCCCAATCGTAGACGACCTAGAAACACGTCACCTCGTTGGGATTTTGACAAACCGTGACTTACGTTTTATCTCAGATTATTCCATTTTAATTGACGAAGTAATGACAAAAGAAGACCTCGTAACAGCTCCAGTCGGCACATCCCTTAAAGATGCCGAAGCGATTCTTCAAAAACATAAAATCGAAAAACTTCCTTTAGTAGATGACAACGGCTGCCTTGCTGGTTTAATTACGATTAAAGACATCGAGAAAGTGATTGAATTCCCGAATGCCGCTAAAGACGAACACGGACGTTTACTCGTGGCCGCAGCGGTTGGTATTACTTCAGATACATTCGAACGTGCAAAAGCATTACTAGACGCAGGTGCGGACGCCATCGTGATCGACACTGCGCATGGTCATAGTGCCGGCGTAATCCGCAAAATTAAAGAAATTCGCGAAACATTCCCAGATGCGACATTGATTGCTGGAAACGTAGCGACAGGTGAAGGAACACGTGCCTTATTTGAAACAGGTGTGGACGTTGTTAAAGTCGGAATCGGACCTGGTTCTATCTGTACAACACGTGTCGTTGCCGGTGTAGGGGTTCCGCAAATCACAGCGATTTACGATGCCGCAACGGTTGCAAAAGAATTTGGCAAAGCGATCATCGCAGACGGCGGAATTAAGTACTCAGGAGACATCGCTAAAGCTATCGCAGCAGGTGGACATGTGGTCATGTTAGGAAGCATGCTTGCTGGAACAGATGAATCTCCAGGTGAATTCGAAATCTTCCAAGGACGTCGCTTCAAGACATATCGCGGAATGGGAAGTCTAGCAGCGATGGAAAATGGTTCAGGCGACCGTTACTTCCAAGCGAAAAACGAAGCTAACAAACGTGTGCCAGAAGGAATCGAAGGGCGTGTAGCCTACAAAGGTTCTGCAGCGGATATTATCTTCCAAATGGTTGGAGGTTTGCGCTCTGGTATGGGGTATGTGGGGGCGCATAATTTAGAAGAGCTTCGCGAGAATACACAGTTTGTGCGTATGAGTGGTGCGGGGCTAAGAGAAAGCCATCCGCATGATGTTCAAATCACTAAAGAAGCACCAAACTATTCAATTTCATAAGAAAATAAAAAAAGCTATTAACCGGCTATTGGCTTTCATCCTTTCGGATGTTTCCTATAGTAGCTGTAATGGGGCACCGGCTCGAGCCTGTAGTCTCTCACCTTTAAATCCTCAAAGACGGAGTAAGGAATAAATTCCTAACTCCGTCTTATTCGTTTTAATGCGTATTCCCATTACTGCTACTATGGGATCCGAAAGGACCGCCAATCGCCTTTAATCGCTTTTTTGAATTGAATAGTTGAGCTGGGAAGGAAAGGAACATCATGTGTGCCTTTCACTCACCACTCACGACAAATTGGTATTCTTTTTGAAATGGAGGGAGAGGAAGAACATCATGTGTGCTTTTCACTACATACGACAAACTGGTAGTCTCTTTGAAAGGGAGAGAGAGATAGGACGGGGTGTGTGCGTTTCACGGCTAATAAAGTGGTGTGTGCTTCCAAACTAAAAACACAAAAGTTTCGGAGCTTTAATATTGAAGAGTTAGGAAAGTTTAGGGAAGTGGTTCTTACGAGGTGGGTGCCTAGAAATGCAATAAGGGCGCGGTTTGAGGAGGGGTGGAGTTGATTTTTGGTTTGGAAAAGGTTAGGAAAAAGGAAAATTAGTTGTTTTTGGGGTGCTCTTCGGGTATGATAACTATGTTTCTGAAAATTTATAAAAATAGCTTTGAAAGGAAGCAATAAGGATAGCGCCAGGCCTGTTGGAAAACAGGTGACGAGGAATGAGTTTATCGAAATACTCGGCGGATGACTCAAGGCAGTGCAGTCTACAGTTTCATACAAACCATTTTCGCAAGGAAATGACAAAAATGAAACAGCACCAGAAACATAATCAAAAATTACAGAATGTAGGAGGCGCCAATAAAGGACCTCTTATGAAAAGGAGTTAAACATTATGTGCGGAATCGTAGGATGTATTGGAAAAGCAAAAATTCAAACAGTTATTTTAAATGGATTAGAGAAGTTAGAGTATCGTGGATATGACTCAGCAGGATTATTCGTGTTGGACGAAGATGGGTCAACACAATTAGTGAAACGTGTTGGACGTATTCAAAATCTTCGTGATGCAGTGGATGAAGAAATTCCAGCATTTGCAGGGATTGGACACACACGTTGGGCAACACACGGACCAGCAACAGAAAACAACGCTCACCCTCACCAATCACAATCAGGTCGTTTCACATTAGTGCACAACGGCGTTATTGAAAACTATGACGAATTGAAAAAAGAATTCTTAAGCGACGTTGATTTCAAATCTCAAACAGATACAGAAGTTGCCGTAAACTTAGTAGAATACTTTGCAAATAAAGAAAACTTATCAGGGAAAGAAGCGTTCCGTCGTGCGTTGAAAGAAATCCGCGGATCATTCGCATTCGGTTTATTAGATAGCGAAAAACCAGGTGTTCTTTATTCAGCAAAACATAAGAGCCCATTATTAGTAGGGGTTGGCGAAGGCTTCAACGTGATCTGTTCAGACGCAATGGCAACAATCGCTGAAACAGACCGCTATATTGAAATCAAAGATGAAGAGTTAATCACATTAACTGCTGACTCTGTAGAAATCGAAACAATCGATGGCAAGCCAGTGGAACGTGCACCATTTATCGCAGAATTAGATGCAGATGATTTAGAAAAAGGGGCTTACGCTCACTACATGCTTAAAGAAATGGATGAACAACCAGTTGTTCTTCGTAAAATCATCCAAAACTATCAAGATGAAAATGGTCAATTAACAGTTGATAAAGAAATTTTAGACAGCATTTTAGCAAGTGATCGTATTTATATCGTAGCTTGTGGAACAAGTTATAATGCAGGTTGGGTTGGTAAAGAGATTTTTGAACAATTAGCAGGGATTCCTGTAGAAGTTCATCTAGCAAGTGAATTTGCTTATCATCAACCATTATTATCACAAAAACCATTCTTCATTTTCTTATCACAAAGTGGAGAAACTGCAGACAGCCGTCAAGCATTAGTAAAAGTAAATGAACAAAACTACCCATCATTAACGATTACAAACGTGAAGGGCTCTACATTATCTCGTGAAGCAACTTATACATTGTTATTACACGCAGGTCCTGAAATCGCCGTAGCTTCAACAAAAGCATATACTGCTCAAATTACTGTAATGGCAGTAGTTTCAGATGCGCTTCGTGCAGCTAAAGGGTTAGTGGCTCCATTTGATATGAAACACGAATTAGGTGTTGTGGCAGCTTCAATTGAAGGTGTATTATCTGACAAACAAGCCGTTCAAGATTTAGTCAAAGAGCGCTTATTAGAAACTCGCAATGCTTTCTACATCGGTCGTCACTTAGACTACTATGTAGCGATGGAAGCAGCGTTGAAATTAAAAGAAATCTCATACGTGCAAACTGAAAGCTTTGCCGCAGGGGAATTAAAACACGGAACAATTGCTCTTATTGAAGAAGGAACTCCAGTAATCGCATTATTAAGTGAACCTGTTGTTGCGAGCCACACTCGTGGAAATATCCAAGAAGTGAAAGCTCGTGGCGCAGTTGTAACAACAATCGCGATGGAAGGCGTTGAGCAAGAAGGCGATGATTTCATCGTTCCAGCGGTACCAATTTTATTAGTACCATTGGTATCTGTAGTGGTAACACAATTAATTGCGTACTACACTTCTCTAGGTAAAGGGTTAGACGTGGATAAACCGCGTAACCTGGCCAAATCAGTTACAGTAGAATAGAAAAAATGGTGGACGGCTGTCCACCATTTTTTGTTTTCGAAGAATGCAAAATCCATTTGAAAAGAAGAGGGGATATAGCCCAAAGGGCTTACGAATAAACTCCAGACCGAAGGGATGTCTCTATAGTAGCTACAATAAGGGCACCGGACTGAGCCCAAGGTCTCAGTTCCTACCAAGCTTCAAACTGACTCTAGGAAATAAATTTCCAGAGTCAGTAATTCACATTGGTTGCACTCCCTTATTGTTGCTACTATGGAATCCCTTGGTCTTCTGTTTATTCTTCACCTTTGGACCTTATTTCAAATGGATTTTGTCTTCATTCGAAAGAAAGGGAGAGAAGAAAAAAGTGAGGTGCAGAGAAAATAGTTTCTGCAGGGGTGCGGTGATGAAGGAACGTGACATGCGTTCATCTCTTTTGGCAGTGCAACAGACATTTTTTTGCGAAGGGGTTGGCTCGTCTGTTATAATGAAAGCAAAGAGTTGAAAGGATGGACGGGCATGAAGGTTGTATTCGTCTGCCTGGGGAATATTTGTCGTTCGCCGATGGCAGAAGCTGTATTTAGAAAAATGGTTCATGAAGAAGGATTGGAAGATA
>CAUPXN010000063.1:0-6383 GCA_963515505.1 uncultured Streptococcus sp. | reverse complement strand
TAGACTCTGTTTCTTTTGAAACGGAGTCTTTTTTGCTGCAGTGGGTAAATCGAATTTTTATTGTTTTTCAAGGGAGTTCATGGTGCATAAAGCCGCCTAGTTTGTTACAATGTGTAGGAAACAGATTGGGGAGAGTGTTATGATTACAAAAGAAGTTATTGAACGCGCTACGGCACATCGCCGTCATTTACATATGTATCCAGAAGTATCCGGAACGGAAGTCGAAACGACTCGCTATATCCGCGAAGCCCTAGAAGCCATGGGACTTACATGCTGGGATTTAAAATCTAAAACAGGAGTCGTCGCAGAAATCGGAAACGACAATGGCCAAACATTAGCTTTACGTGCCGACATTGATGCCTTACCGATTGTGGAACAAACAGGATTAGACTACGCTTCAAA
This sequence comes from uncultured Streptococcus sp., assembly GCA_963515505.1. Taxonomy (GTDB): domain Bacteria; phylum Bacillota; class Bacilli; order Lactobacillales; family Aerococcaceae; genus Granulicatella. The sequence continues at coordinate 5,981 of CAUPXN010000063.1, read as the reverse complement.
AAATGAAGGAGCGATGCATGCGTGTGGACATGATTTCCATACAGCAAGCTTACTTGGAGCCGTTCAAGTGTTGAAGGAGCAAGAAGCTCACTTACAAGGAAAAGTTCGTTTTATTTTCCAACCGGCGGAAGAAAGTAACCAAGGAGCACGCGCATTGATTTCTGAAGGCGTGCTTGAAGGAGTCGATGCGATTATTGGCTTCCATAACAAACCAGAGCTTCCAGTGGGAACGATTGGTGTGAAGGAAGGACCACTCATGGCAGCAGTAGGCCAGTTCAAAGCCGAAATTACAGGAGTAGGAACACACGCGGCAGCACCGCACAATGGGAACGACCCAATCGTGACGGCTTGCCAAGTGATTGCCAATGCCCAAGTCATCGTTGCTCGTCATACTTCTCCACTAGAACCAGTGGTGTTAAGCGTATCGCATATCGAAGCAGGAAATACATGGAATGTGATTCCAGAAAAAGTATTTTTTGAAGGAACGATTCGTACGTTTAATAAAGAAGTGGAACGCGAGATGACCGAGCAATTCGAAAAGATGATTGTCCAAACCGCAGATGTATACGGACAAAAAGGAAGTATCGAATGGATTTTAACGCCACCAGTCGTGCATAATGATGCTGCAGTCACAAAAGTGGTTAAAAGTGTGACAGAGAAATTTGCGACAGTGGTGACACCCGAAGTGACTTTAGGAGCAGAAGATTTCGCCAATTATATGGAACACGTTCCAGGATGTTTCGTCTTTATTGGAACTGGTTGTCCGCATGAATGGCATCACCCAGCATTCTTAGTGGATGATGCGGCATTACCGTTTGCGATTCAGTATTTTGTGGATAACACGAATGCTCTTCTAGAAGTACTTTCACAGAAAGGAAACGCATAATATGAAAACAATGGTGGTGATTAGCCATCCAACGATTCAAACGTCGTCGAGCCAACTGTTTTTCCTTGCAACCTTAAAAGGGGAAGAAGCTGTAACAGTTCGTCACTTGGATGAAGTGTGGAGTGAAGCGAAACCGCATTTTACAAAATCGGATGAAGAAAAAGCTTTGGCAGATTCTAGTGCCAAACGTCTGATTCTTCAATTCCCGATGTATTGGTACCAAGCGCCTTCTGTGATGAAGGAATGGATCGATACAGTGATGAGTAAGAGTGCGCCTTTTGCCAAACAGATTAAGGAACTCGGAATCGTTGTAACACTTGGGGTAAAAGAAGAAGCCTTTCGTGCAGGTGGGAAAGAACAATTTACGATTTCGGAACTGATGCGCCCATTCCAAGCATTAGCCAATGCGATGGGATGGACCTATTTACCGATTTTTGAGGTACATCAGTTTGATTATAAGACGGAAGAGGCAAAACAAGCGTTACTCGTAGAGTATTTACAATATGTGACAAAAGAACATCACGGCACACTAAAAGATAGCGAAGAGTGGTTTATCCAGCGTGCAGAAGCGATGCCTGGTGCACATTGGGAACAAATCGCAGAGTGGATCAAGGAAAACCAGGACGAAAGACTGGAGCTCGAGATGCATCTTAGTAACTGGGAGGAGAGTCAGTATGGAGATTATTGAGAAAATCCAGTTGCTCGATGCATGGATTGGCGAAGCAAAAGACTATAAAGAACGCGCATTGCTTGTGGCTGCAAAAACTCTTCTATTAGAACAAGCAAAACGAATTGAACAAGCACATGGAGAGTTGGATGGACGTATGTGGAGTCCTGAAAACTGGGCTAAATAAGGAGAATGAGATTGAAAAAAGATTATTTAGGACTGAGACTAGTGTTACTTGTCATCGCCTGCTTCTTAATCGGACTAGGCGCGAAGATGGCGGGCTCTAGTACATTAGGAGCGGACGTTGTCGTTCTTGTGTGGGAAGGGTTAAACCGCACATTTGGTGTAGAAATGGGAACAAGTAATATTATCGTTTCACTTGTATTTCTTGCGATTACGCTGAGCATCAACTGGAGATATATTGGATTTGGAACAGTTGTAGGGATGTTCTTACAAAGCTTCTTTATTGAACTGTTCGACTTTAGCGCTCTTGCCGAAATGGATATCGCCGTAAAAGTAGTGGCCATGGTCGTAGGGATTGCCTTAATCGCCATGGGATGCGCGGTGTATGCCTTAGCAGAACTTGGAGTCGGACCGTATATCGCGGCGACGCTTGCCTTACATGAGAAATTCAAAACATCCATTCCTCGAAACAAATTCTTCATCGATGCAAGCTGTGTAGTAACCGCAGCGATTTTGGGGCAATGGCCAAATATTGGACCTGTAGTGTCATTATTAATTAGTGGAATTATCATGGACCAAACAATGGTGATTTTGAAGAAATTTTTACCAATTAAATAAAATAGACAAAATGAAACCTATCTACACGAGAAATCCTATTGCAGATAGGTTTTTTAGCGCTTTATCGAAATAATGAAACATGATACCGTTTCCAAAGAGAGCAAAATAGTACAAGTCAAAAGCAAAATAGTTATTGTGAAAGCGGTTTTTTCGTTGTAAACTAAAAGTGTCTTAAAAAGTAATAGAACTAGGGGGAGACAACATGAAAAAGAAAGTATTACTATCAAGCGCAGCATTATTAGCAGCTGTATCTTTAGCAGCTTGCGGAAATAATAGCAACAGCACTAGTAAGACAGATTCAACTACTCAACAAGGAGGAGCTGCTAAAGAGAAAGTTACTCTTAAATTAGCTGCCTTAGAAAGTGGTTACGGCGCAGAAATGTGGCCAGCAATCATCAAAGCTTATGAAGAGGCAAATCCAAACGTTAAAGTGGAATTGACTCAAGATAAGGAAATCGAAGAAAAACTTACGCCTCAAATGAAAGCTGGCGATTACCCAGATATCGTAATGTTAGCTTTAGGACGTAAAAAAGCTTTACCAGAAACATTAATTAAAGAAAAAGCTTTAGCTGATATCTCTGACTTATTCAATATGAAAGTATACGGAGAAGACAAAAAAGTTTCTGAAAAATTATTAAACAACGTACTAGGATCAACAGTAACTGACCCTTACGGAGACGGAAAACACTACTTAGCTCCAATGTTCTACGCTCCAACAGGATTATTCTACAACGAAGCGTTATTCAAATCTAAAGGTTGGGAAGTTCCAAAAGATATGCCTGGTATGAAAGAATTAGCTGAAAAAGCTAAGAAAGATGGCATTTCATTATTCACTTATCCAGTATCTGGATACTTAGATAGCTTCTTCCCAGCATTATTAGCAAACGCTGGTGGTGTTGATTTATTCAACAAAGCAATGAAATATGACACAGGCGCATTCACTTCTGACGGCGCAACTAAAGCTTTCGAAGCATTAGGAACATTCTTACAAAACGTTGAACCTTCAACAGTAGCAAACGCAAACCCACAAAGCTTCACTAAGAACCAACAATTAATCTTAGACAACAAAGCTTTATTCATGCCAAACGGTACTTGGGTAGTTGGGGAAATGGCTAAAGCACCTCGTGCAGAAGGATTCAAATGGTCTATGACTGCTGCTCCAGCAATCGAAAAAGGCGGCAAACGTTATGTTTACTCATTCTTCGAACACATCTGGGTTCCAAAAGAATCTAAGAACCAAGAAGCAGCTAAAGAATTCTTATCATTCTTATACTCTGACAAAGCAGCAGAAATCTTCGCTAAATACAATGCAGCTCAACCAATTCAAGGTGTAACAGCTAAATTACCTGATGAATTGAAATCATTGTACAAAGTTGTTGATGAAGTTGATGGCGTAATCAATGGTAACTTCGTAGCTACTAAACCTGTTGAAGGTGTAAGCATGAAAGACACATTATATGGTCAAATCGACTCTGTAGCATCTGGTCAAAAAACAGTTGCTGAATGGCAAAAATCTGTAGAAGAAGTTAGCCAAAAACTAAAAGCAGCAGTTGAATAATTCAAATAGAATGAATTAAATAGGAGTGGGATGCGAAGCAATTTTCAAGGATGAAAATTCCTTCCGCCCACTCTCATTTTATCTAAAAATGGTTGAAAGAGGGCAGAACGATGAAAAATCGTAGAAAAAGAGAGAGAAATTTATTTATTCTCGTGTGTCTATTACCTGCACTAATTTTATTCTTTACGTTTTTAATTTACCCAACGATTCAAGTATTCCGTATGTCCATGTTCAAATGGGGCGGATTCTCAAACAATCAACAATTTGTGGGATTTGATAACTTTAAAATCTTATGGGCAGACGAAAACTTCTTTAGAACAATTCAGAACACAATCTTACTAATCGTAGTGGTAACGCTCTTTACAGTAGTATTGGCGGTTCTCTTCGCGGCAATCCTTTCAACAGAAAAGATTCGCGGAAACAACTTCTTCAGAATTATTTTCTACATCCCTAATATTTTATCAATCGTAGTTATTGCAGGGATTTTCGCAGCAATTTATGATCCAAAAGCTGGTCTTTTAAATGCTGTATTACCAGAAGCATGGAATAAATTATGGCTGGGTGATCAAAGTATTGTTATTTACTCACTTGCATTCGCATTGATTTGGCAAGCGATTGGGTACTACATGGTAATGTACATGGCAGGGATGGCCAACATTCCAGCCAGCTTATACGAAGCAGCAGACCTTGATGGAGCTGGAAAAATCGGTAAATTCTTTAACGTTACATTACCATTGATTTGGAATAGTATTCGTACAACATTAACATTCTTCATTATCAGTACGATTAACTTAAGTTTCTTACTTGTACAAATCTTGACAGACGGTGGACCAGACGGATCTACTGAAGTGTTCTTAAGCTACATGTTCAAACAAGCTTATACAAACTCTTCATACGGATACGGTATGGCGATCGGTGTAGTTGTCTTTATATTCTCATTCGGATTATCAGGTATCGTAAGTCATATTACGAAACGCGATATTCTTGAATACTAGGAGGGGAGATCATGAAAGGAAATACTCGTTCATTCGAAAAGCTGTATAAAGCTTTTATATACGTAGCGCTGATTACATTAGCGATTAGTATTATTGTACCAGTGGGCTGGGTCTTCTTAGCTTCTATTAAAGAGAATAGAGAGTTCTACGGATCTCCATGGACGATGCCAGAAGGATTCTACATCCAAAACTTTGTGGATGCTTGGAATAAAGCAAAAATGGGTGACTACATGTTGAACTCAGTGATTGTTACAGCACTTGCTTTAACAATTCTAGTAGTAGTAGCCATTCCTTCTTCATATGTATTAGCACGTTACAAATTCCCAGGAAGTCGTTTCATTAACTCTTTACTAAAAGGTGGATTATTCATCAACGTAAACTATATCGTTGTACCAATCTTCTTAATGTTACTCGACTGGGATAAAGGACTTAAAGGATTCGGTATTAACGGATTCTTCCTTAACAACATTTTCGTCTTAGCAGTTGTGTATGCAGCGACATCATTACCATTTACGATTTATCTATTATCAAACTTCTTCAAGACATTACCAACAACATTCGAAGAAGCAGCATCTATCGACGGTGCAGGATATTTCACAACAATGATCCGCGTCATGACACCAATGGCAAGACCAAGTATTATCACAGTAATCTTATTCAACTTCCTCTCATTCTGGAATGAATACATCATCGCTCTTACATTAATGCCAGGTAAAAACCAAACTTTACCAGTAGGGTTGAAAAACTTAATGCAAGCGCAACGTGGGGCAGCTGAATACGGACAATTATACGCAGGGATGGTATTAGTAATGTTACCAACATTAATCCTATACATTCTTGTTCAAAATAAACTAACACAAGGGATGACACTAGGCGGCTCTAAAGAGTAATCGTCATCGCAGGAGGAAAGAAAATGGGTAAAACAAAAGGGCGTTTAACCCTACCAAGTGAATCGAATTTTCTTGAACAGACTAAAGAATTGCTCGACCGTTGGGGAGCCGATGCAATTCGTGATAGCGATGGAACGAAACTCGATGAAGCAACCAAACAATTAGATGCAAAAATCTATACAAC
>CAUPXN010000062.1:0-6386 GCA_963515505.1 uncultured Streptococcus sp. | reverse complement strand
GAAGGTGTATCAAGAACTGTGGAACTTGAGCCAAGCGAAATTAGATGGGAGAAGATATCATGAATCCTAAAGTGAAAATTTTAATCCGCGTCGTATTGATGTTGGTATTCTTATATGTAGTTATTTTAGGGCATCAGATGATTGGAAAAGAAGGCGTTGCAACAATGCTTGTTGGCTTAGCTGGATTACTTCTCTTGCTATGGGATTACAATCGTCCGTACTCTAAATCGATGAAGCGTTAATAAAACTTAACTAGGAACAGGGGCTTGTTTATCAACAAGCCCCTGTTCCTGTTTGCATGGCACAATATTAAAAAAATAAATAAAATAAAACAAACCATAGGTTTGTGATTACGAAGGCGACTTGTGGGTTCGTTTTATAGTAGCTGTAATGAGGGACCGGCTCGAGCCCGTAGTCTCTCGCCTTCAAAGTTCAAAACAGGAGTAAGGAATAAATTCCTAACTCTTGTTAATTCACCTTTGATCCTAATTCCCATTACTGCTACTATAAGAACCCGACAAGTCTTTTTCGTAATCACTGTGCTATTTTTAAATATTGTGTTATGCAAAGGAAAGGGGAGGGTAGGAGGAGGTAGAGGGATTTGGTGCAGACGAGTCTTTGAAGTAATTACAGTGCTTTTTAAATATTGTGTGCTGCACAAGAAGGGGGAGGAGAAATTGGTGAAATTTCTTATAGGAATTTGGTTTATTAAAAGATGAAAATATCGTATAATAGAAAAGAAATTGAAAGGAATGGGGGATAATATGAAAGGATTGTTTATCACGATGGAAGGTCCTGATGGCGCTGGGAAAACAACTGTCATCAACCAACTGATTCCTTTGTTACAAAAACACGCGCTCGTGGATATTGTTTCAACAAGAGAACCTGGTGGAAGCCGCATCGCTGAAGATATTCGTAAAGTCATTCTGGATGTGAACAACACCGAAATGGATGAGAGAACAGAAGCGATTTTATATGCAGCGGGTCGTCGCCAGCATTTAAAAGATCGTATCTTACCAAACTTAGAAAAAGGGAATATTGTTTTTTGTGATCGTTTTGTCGATAGCTCATTGGTGTATCAAGGAGTGGCTCGTGGGATTGGGGTAGAAGAAGTTGCACAGTTAAATCATTTTGCAACGGATGGCCTAGAACCAAGTACGACGCTTTACTTAGATGTGCCGGCTGAAGTTGGCTTGGAACGAATTCATAAAGCAAGAGGGAACCGTCAGTTTGACCGCTTAGACCAAGAAGGATTAAGCTTCCATACGATGGTTCGCAATGGATATTTGGAGTTAGTAGAGAAAAATCCAGAAAGAATTGTATCAATTGATGCGACAAAATCCATTGAAGAAGTAGTGGAAGAGTGCTTCCGCGTTTTAGTGGAACGTTACCCAAAATATTTTACAAAATAGGAGAATGAAATCATGAAATTATTAATTGCGATTGTACAAGATAAAGATGCACATTTATTAGGAGATGAGTTTGCACAAGCAAATATCCGCGCAACTCGTTTATCAACAACAGGTGGATTCTTACGCGCAGGAAACACTACTTTCATCATCGGGATTGAAGAAGAACGTGTTCAAGAAGCGTTAGATATCATCAAAGAAAACTGCCAATCACGTGAACAAATGACAGTGCCACCAGTGCACATCGACAGCATGCTTGATAGCGCGCTAACAACTCCAGTTCCAGTTCGCGTTGGTGGAGCTACAGTCTTCGTATTACCTGTAGAATCATTCTTACGTTTCTAAGATGGAAAAGATGCAAGAAGCGTTTATTCGTGCCATTGATAATGGTCAGTTGAGCCATGCGTATTTGTTCGAAGGGGCAAAGGGAATTGGAAAAGCGGAGATGGCCAAGGAAATCGCGAAGATGCTTAACTGTACGAAGCGAACGAAAGGCGAGCCTGCGTGCGGGGAGTGTGAACACTGCATTCGTATTGAGCATGGGAACTTCCCGGATTTTATCGTGGTAGAACCTGAAGGCACAACGGTGAAGGTGGACCAAATTCGTACGCTGAAATCGCAGTTGACAAAAACAGCGATGGAGTCGAGTGCGATTGTCTGTGTGATTCATGCAGTAGACACGTTGACACAAGGCGCTGCTAATAGCTTATTGAAGTTTCTAGAAGAACCGACAGGAAATATTCACTTCATTCTTCTAACAGAACAGCTCAGTAAGGTGCTGATTACGATTCAATCACGTTGTCAGATTATTCGTTTCCAATCGGATGCGGGAGAAAATATCGTTGCAACGCTGAAGGAACACGGTGTTCCGAATGCGACAGCGCAACTACTTTCTCAATTGACGAATAATATCGATCAAGCAGTTGAGATGCTCGAAAGCGAAAGTTTTGGACAGATTCGACAAGAAAGCTGGAATTGGTTTGTCCGTGTATTTACGAATCGTGCGATGGCCTTTGTGACGATTCAGTCTCAAGTGATGCCACTCTTAGCGACAAAAGCCGATAGCGAGCTGTTTTTAACTCTATTACAAATTTACATCCGTGATGCCTTGCTGTATGTACGAGGTGTCGAAGGAGCCATTATTCAAAGCGATAAACTCGCAACGATGAAGAGTTTTGCAAGACATCTCACCGTGAGTGAATGGATTAAAGAACATGAAAAAATGGCCAACGCCATTGCCAAAGTGAGCGCCAACGTTGGAGTTCAAGCAGTATTAGAACAATGGGTATTACAAATCCCAAAATAAGATAGGAGGTGCGTGAATGCCAAACAGACAATTGTATGATCGAATCGAACGTTTAAAAAAACAAACGTTGTTGCAACTACATGAGCTCGAACAGATTTCTGAAGAGTTGCAAAAAGTCATCGAAGAGAATCATAATTTAACGATGGAAAATCGTCACTTGAAAGATCGTTTAGACGAGTTAGAGCCAAACACGCACACGAAGAAAGTGGCTAAAAAGAAAAAAAGAAGCCAATCCATCATCAACTTAGAAAATATTTACGACCAAGGATTCCATATTTGCAACTTGTACTATGGAAAACGTAGAGAAAACGATGAAAGTTGTATGTTTTGTACGGAAATCTTGTATAGCGAAGATTAATGCGTGAAAAGAGCAAGATTGTCATATAAAAAGCCAATAAAGTACTAAAAAGAGCCTGTCCATGAACGGGCTCTTTTGTTATAATAAAAGATGAAATCGTTTTATCTTTTTTGGGGGCAAAAGTATTATGAATCAAAAACAATCAAAACCAAATGTCATCCTCATCGTAGTGGACCAAATGCGTGCCGATGCATTATCGATTAACCGCGATGATGATTTAGTAGTGACACCAACGATGGATATGATGGCCAGCATGGGATATAACTTTGAGAATGCCTACTCACCAGTGCCAAGTTGCGTGCCAGCTAGAACAGCTCTTTTAACAGGGATGGACCAAGAGAAGTCCGGAAGAGTCGGGTACGAGGATGAAGTTCCTTGGAACTACACGAATACACTTCCTCAAACGTTCAAGGATTTAGGGTATCAAACAGAATGTATCGGGAAAATGCATGTGTATCCAAGCCGTAAGCGCATGGGATTTGACCATGTTCTCTTACACGATGGCTACTTACATGTCGACCGCAAATACAATAAAGCATACGGAGAAACGTTTGAACATTCGAGCGATTACTTGGATTGGATCAAACAAGAACTCGGCAGCGATGCAGATATTATCGATGATGGGGCGAACTGTAATTCATGGGATGTCCGTCCTTTTGAACTTCCTGAAAAATACCACCCAACCAACTGGATTGTGAGTGAAAGCATTCGTTTCTTGAAGAGACGTGACCCAAGCGTTCCGTTCTTCTTGAAGATGTCGTTTGAAAAACCTCATGCGCCTCTCAATCCGCCGAAGTATTTCTATGATTTATACATGGATAAATTAGGGGACGTATCGGATTTGCATATCGGGAACTGGGAAGAACTTGAAGAGAAGATTCCAAGCCTTTATGCCAAACGCGGCAAGATTCCAGCGGACGCGCAAAAGAGAATGTTGGCAGCGTACTACGGTTTAATCACGCATATCGATAATCAATTAAGTCGCTTCTTAACGGCCGTTGAGGAGTTTGATTTACTCGAAAATACGATTTTCTGGTTCGTGAGTGACCACGGGGATCAACTTGGGGAACACTATTTATTCCGCAAGGGTTATCCTTACCAAGGAAGTATTAAGATTCCAGCGTTTATCTTCGACCCAGGTAACTTGATTGCGGGTACGAAGAAGAGCGTCACACAACTCGTGAAGATTCAAGACGTTTTCCCTTCACTTGTAGAGCTTGCGACAGGTGAAAAAGTTGAAACAGACGGTAAGAGCGTTCGCCAATTATTATTCGGCGAATTTGCAGGTTGGCGTAATGAATTCCACGGCGAACATAGCCTAGGTGAGGATTCGAGCCAATATATTTTAACAGATGAATGGAAATTTATTTGGTTCCCTGTCAAAGACGAGTATCAACTCTTCCATATGACAGAGGATCCAGAGGAAAAATGCAATTTAATTGCTGAGACGAAGTATACTTCTCTTGTGAACGAGTTCAAAGCGAAACTTGCACGTATTTTACAAGATAGAGAAGAGGGCTTTGTGAGAGACGGACAACTTTGCCAAGTACCATTAGAACGCATCGTTGCCACTCTAAAGAGAGGTCGATAGTATGAATTTTGTACCTTTAAAATCTGGCATCTTTCAAATGGGAGATTCTCTTGGCCAAGGCTTTATCGAAGACCATGAGGCGCCACCAGTGATGAAAAAGGTGCTTGCGTTTGAAATCGCGGATACGACCGTGACGAATCGTGAGTTTAAAGCATTTGTAGATGCGACAGGTTATACAACAACAGCAGAAACCATTGGAGATTCGTATGTATTTCACCTATTGGTTGAGCCAGAAAAAAGAGCAGAGTATGCACATATATCGGGATCGCCATGGTGGCTTCTAGTGCCAGGTGCTTGCTGGAATCATCCAACAGGGCCCCAGTCTTCCATTGACGATGTGATGGACCATCCTGTGGTACATGTTTCCTTGCAAGATGCATTAGCTTACTGTGATTGGGCGAAGGTAAAATTGCCAACAGAAACGCAGTGGGAATATGCCGCGCGCGGCGGTACAACGACGCAATTTCCATGGGGCGATGAGCTCGAACAAGATGGTGAGTTTCATGCGAATACTTGGCAGGGAGATTTTCCAAATACGAATACGAAAGCAGACGGCTATTTAGGAACGGCGCCCGTGAAGAGCTTTGAACCAAACGGATATGGGATCTACCAAATGATTGGAAATGTCTGGGAATGGTGCTGCAACCATCGCGGAATTCCGTTTGAAGAAATCGAAGAAGACGCATCTCGTCCAATTAATTTCGAATACGAATATGCGATTCGCGGCGGCTCCTTCTTATGCCATTGCTCTTACTGCAACAGGTATCGTGTAGCCGCTCGTAATGGAGCATTGTGGGACTCAACATCGAGCCATTTAGGATTTAGATGTGTCCGGAATCTTGGAGGCCGCTAATGCACATTATTATTTATAGTATCATCGTGCTTTGTGCGACGATGATTGGAGCGATTACCGGTTTAGGCGGCGGCATTATCATCAAGCCAGCCTTCGATTTTGTCGGCATCGATACGACGAGCATGATTAGTGTGTATTCGACTGTCGCGGTCTTTACGATGTGTCTAGTTTCTATTTATAAAAGAAGTAAGCTAGGGTTTCATGTCAAAAAACAAATCGCGCTAGGATTGGCTTTTGGGTCGATTATCGGTGGAAAAATCGGAGACGTGATTTTCCTTCATGCAGTAGAGAGTTGGGGTAGTCAAGCAGTGAGTGCGACGCAATCCGTGATTCTATTCTTATTACTCGGTGGCATTATTTTATTCACACTCAATAAGGAAAGCATTCGAACGCTAGAGGTGTCAAACCTTGTGGCGATTGTGACGATTGGGCTAACAGTCGGTATGATTTCTGTCTATCTTGGAATTGGCGGTGGACCGTTGAATATTGCACTTCTGGTTTACTTCTTCTCGATGAAAGCCAAAGACGCAGCAGCGTATTCGATTTTGATGATTTTCTTTGCACAGATTATTAAGATGGGCACCGTCATTCGTGACTTTGAAAAATACAACAATGTCAGTCACGTGATTTTAGCGATTGCGATTTTTGCGGTACTGGGTGGTTGGATTGGAACAAAAATTCAATCGAAACTCACGCACGAAGCCGTTGAAAAACTCTATTTAGGATTGATGGCTATATTAGTATTTATGACCGCCTTCAATGTATTTAAATTTATCGGAGTATAAACAAACACGCAAGCTTTGCTTGGGTGTTGTTTTTGGTCTAATTAAAACCCCCGGATTGTCCGGGGGTCCAAAAAGCTTTAGCGG
>CAUPXN010000061.1:0-6519 GCA_963515505.1 uncultured Streptococcus sp. | reverse complement strand
AAATTTTAGGCGTATCCAAAGATGCCTCTGAAGCAGATATTAAGAAAGCTTATCGTAAACTATCTAAAAAATACCATCCAGATATTAATAAAGAACCTGGATCGGATGAAAAGTTTAAAGAAATCGCTGAAGCTTATGAAATCTTAGGAGATGCACAAAAGCGTGCAGCGTATGACCAATACGGTCATGCTTCTTACGATCCAAATTCTGGATTCAATGGAGGCGGATTCGGTGGTGGATTTGATGGATTTGGAGGATTCGGCGGTAATGGAAACTTTACTGGTGGATTCGAAGATATCTTTAGTAGTTTCTTCGGTGGCGGAGGTAGTCGTGCAGACCGTGCGAATATGCCGCGTCAAGGGGCTGACCTTCAATATGTCATGGATTTAACATTTGAAGAAGCTATCTTTGGTAAAGAAGAAACCATTCATTATCACCGCAGCGATGAATGTCAAACCTGTCATGGTACTGGTGCAAAACCTGGTACACATCCTACAACATGTTCAAAATGTCATGGTGCAGGTGTGATTAATGTTGAAAGAAATACACCATTCGGTCGTATGATGAGCCAAACAACCTGTGATGTGTGTCATGGTACAGGACAAGAAATTAAAGAAAAATGTTCAACGTGTCACGGTCATGGTCAAGTAGATGAAACGCATAAAGTGAAAGTAAAAGTCCCTGCTGGGGTTGAATATGGAAATCAAATGCGTCTTCAAGGCCAAGCGGAAGTTGGTTTCAACGGTGGCCCATATGGTGACCTTTATGTTATCTTCCGTGTTGGGCAAAGTAAAACGTTCAAACGTCAAGGAGCAGATATTTACTATCAACTCCATGTAAACTTTGCTCAAGCAGCTCTAGGAGACGAAGTAGATGTACCAACTGTTCACGGTAAAGTGAAATTAAAAGTTCCTGCTGGAACACAATCAGGAACAATTTTACGATTACGTGGAAAAGGTGCTCCAAAACTTCGCGGAACAGGAAACGGTGACCAACATGTAGAAGTCATCGTAGATACTCCTAAGAAACTGACGGATAAGCAAAGACAAGCGTTACAAGTATTTGCTAGTGAGGAAGGAACGGAACTTCATAATGGCGAAGAGAACTTTTTCGACAAAATGAAGAACGCATTTAAAGATACATTTGAATAATATAAAAAAGAACTTAGCATTTGGTTGCTAAGTTCTTTTTGTTTATTTAGAAGTTACTGCAAGACGTCGAATAATTTCTTCGTGCTCAGGATATTTTTCTAATAATTCGTCTTGTGTATAGAGTTTGAAGTCTTCGTATTCAAAACCAGGAGTAACGCTGCAACTCACAATCGCAAAGTCTTCTTCGTTGTCCGATTCAATAGTAGATCCAAAGATGACTCCAGCAGGAACTGTAAATTGGAGCTTTTGTCCGTTTCCAGGTCCAATTTCAACAGCTTCGTATGTACCATCTGGATGAATCATATGCACGGTAAGCGCATGACCGAAGTGATAGTACCAAATCTCATCAGAAGAAAGTAAATGGAAATGAGATGAGTTTTGATTCGTTAATAAAAACAGAATAGAGGTGGAGAGTGCACGGATGCGTTTATCTGGTAATTCTACCGTTTCAATCGCTTTATAAGTCTGACGGAAATAACCACCTTCCACATGTGGTTCTAAGTCTAATTCTTTAATCCATTCTTCTTTCGTTTTCATAGGAGACCTCCAGGCATTATTTTCTATTATTATAGCGTAACTTTTTCTACTTGTGAATTGTTGATAGAACAGTAATTATGCTATACTAGTACTATTGGAATAGAAAGGAGAAGAGTCATGAAAGATAATATTGCTTTAATTGTTTCGAATAAAGATGTTAAGAAAATTAGAGAGCTTTTCAATGAGAATTATCCGATTGATATCGCCTTGGCGTTAGAAGAAGTCGATGATGATGTTTTAAAGAATTTCATGTTCTCTATCTCAAATACCAGATTAGCTTCGATTTTAGAGGTTGCTGAACCTGAATTCCAATTACGAATGCTTGAGAAACTCCCATTTAGAAGGGTAGCTTTATTGTTCCAACAAATGTCAAACGATGATGTCGTGGATATTTTAGGGAATTTACCAGTTGGAATCCGTAAACGTTACATCAATATGATGAAACAAAGTTCTCAAGATGATATCCAAACGATGTTAAATTACGCTCCGGATACTGCCGGAGGGATTATGACCACTGAGTACATTACGGTAAAAGAACACTTAACCGTTGAAGAAACATTATCTAAATTAAGAGAGATTTCTCCAAACTCAGAAGTCATTAACATTATTTTTGTGACGAGTTTACAACGTAAATTAATTGGGTGGATTGATATTCGTGATTTATTTACGCATGATTTAGACGAGAGTTTGCATGACGTGATGCATACGAATATCATCTCTGTTTTACCAGAAGAAGACCAAGAAGAAGTAGCTCGTATTTCAACGAAGTATGACTTATCTGTTGTACCTGTAGTCAATAAGCAAAATGTGTTACTTGGGATTATCACCATCGATGATATCGTTCACGTCTTGCAAGAAGAGCACCACGAAGATATGTTATTAATCAGCGGGGTTGAAGGAACAGAACGAATCGGTGGACCTTTCAAAGAATCGATTAAAAAACGGACACCTTGGCTCTTAATTAACTTAATAACTGCTTTTATGGCGAGTGCGGTTGTCGGTTTATTCCAAGGCACGATTGAACAAGTAGTAGTTCTCGCGGTCGCAATGCCAATTATTACCGGGATGGGTGGGAACTCAGCTTCTCAAACATTAGCGCTAGTAATTCAAGAAGTCGCGATTGGACAATTAACGTGGGAAAAAGACAAGAAGTATGTATTAAATGAAATTTGGCTTGGATTAGTCAACGGAATTATCACAGGGATTTTTGCAGCGATTGCGCTCTATATCCCTTATCAAAACTTTTTCTTATCGATTATCGTGATTTTAGCGATGGCGATGAACTTAATGGTAGGGGCGTTCTTCGGATTCTTCGTACCTTTACTTTTGAAGAAACTAAATCTAGACCCAGCCATTTCATCAACGATTTTTGTAACAACAGCTACAGACGTATTAGGATTCTTTATTTTCTTATACTTAGCTGAATTGTTCTTGCCATTATTATTGTAGTTTGATAGAATGATTTGAATTTTAATGTAGTAGTGTATTAAGGAGTTATTCATGAATTTAGAAGAAATGAAAGAAAGACAGAAGCGCATTCGAAACTTCTCGATTATTGCGCATATTGACCACGGGAAGTCAACGTTGGCCGATCGTATTTTGCAAGCGACTGATACTGTTGCTGACCGTGAAATGCAAGACCAATTATTAGACTCAATGGATCTTGAAAGAGAACGTGGGATTACGATTAAATTAAATGCCGTTGAATTAACATATGATGCAAAAGACGGTACGGAATATATTTTCCACTTAATCGACACTCCAGGGCACGTAGACTTCTCTTATGAGGTGTCACGTAGTTTAGCAGCCTGTGAAGGTGCGATTCTTGTAGTGGATGCGGCTCAAGGGATTGAAGCACAAACATTAGCAAACGTTTATTTAGCCATCGATAACGACTTAGAAATCTTACCAGTTATCAATAAGATTGATCTTCCTGCAGCAGACCCTGAACGTGTGCGTACGGAAATAGAAGATGTGATCGGGATTGATGCAAGTGAGGCCGTTCTTGCCAGTGCTAAAGTTGGAATCGGCATTCCAGAAATCTTAGAACAAATTGTAGAAAAAGTCCCTGCACCAACTGGAGACTTAGAAGCACCATTACAAGCGTTGATTTTTGACTCAGTCTATGATGCGTATCGTGGGGTTGTCTTAAATGTCCGTATTCAAAACGGAATTGTTAAACCTGGCGACAAAATTCAATTAATGAGTAATGGAAAGACTTTTGATGTTGTGGATGTAGGTATTTTCTCACCAAAACCAATCAGTCGTGATTATTTAATGGTTGGGGATGTTGGTTATATCACTGCTTCCATCAAGACTATCCAAGATACTCGTGTAGGGGATACTGTTACTTTAGCGAATAACCCTGCAGCTGAACCGTTAGACGGATATCGTAAAATGAATCCGATGGTATACTGTGGTTTATATCCAATCGATTCATCGAAATATAATGACTTACGTGATGCGTTAGAAAAATTACAGTTAAATGATGCTGCGCTTCAATTTGAAGCAGAAACATCGCAAGCGCTTGGCTTCGGGTTCCGTTGTGGATTCTTAGGATTACTCCATATGGACGTTATTCAAGAACGTTTAGAGCGTGAATTTGACTTAGACTTGATTACAACAGCTCCGTCTGTAATTTATCATGTACAAAAGACTGACGGTACAGAAGTGGTGGTTTCAAACCCTGCAGAAATGCCAGACCAATCAAGTGTACAATCCATCGAAGAACCTTACGTAAAAGCATCTATCATGGTACCAAATGAATACGTAGGTAGCGTGATGGACATTTGCCAACGTAAACGTGGAACGTTTGTGACAATGGATTATCTAGATGAGTACCGTGTTAACGTGATTTACGAAATGCCACTTTCAGAAATCATCTTTGATTTCTTTGATTCATTAAAATCAAGCACAAAAGGGTATGCTTCTCTTGATTACGACTTAATCGGATATCGCGCAAGCAACCTTGTGAAGATGGATATCATGTTAAATGGTGAAGTAGTCGATGCCTTAAGTATTATTGTGCATAAAGAATTTGCTTATAATCGTGGTAAGGCAATAACGGAAAAACTTAGAAAACTTATTCCTCGTCAACAATTCGAAGTTCCAATTCAAGCAGCGATTGGGAATAAGATTTTATCTCGTACTAACATTAAAGCATTGCGTAAAAACGTACTTGCAAAATGTTACGGTGGGGATATTTCTCGTAAACGTAAACTGTTAGAGAAACAAAAAGAAGGGAAGAAACGTATGAAGCAAGTGGGTTCTGTTGAAGTTCCACAAGAAGCCTTCATGTCTGTTCTAAACCTTAACGAAGAAGAAAAATAATGTGTAGTGAAAGGGCGTATGTAGCGCCCTTTTATTTTAGATAGAAAGGGGATAGTAATGGAGAAAGAAAACAAACATTTTTATAGACAAATGCTTGCGATTGCAATTCCGGTATCACTGCAAAGTTTATTAACATCTTTTTTAAATACTTTAGATACAATTATGATTTCCTCTCTTGGGGATGCTAGTATCGCGGGAGTAGGTCTTGCAAACCAAGTATTTTTCTTATTTACGTTGATTTGCTTTGGGATTCACACTGGTTCTGCAGTGCTTTTCTCACAATATTGGGGAATTAAAAATACGCACAAGGTTCAAGAAGTCAATCAAATGTCACTGATTTTATCAACAGTTGTCAGCGTTGTGTTCATGCTTCTTGGAGTATTATTCCCATATGAAATTCTACATATTTTTACAAAGGATCCACTCGTGATTCAAGCCGGCGGGGATTACTTACGTGTGGCTGCTTTAAGTTATGTATTTACAGCGTGGAGTTTTGCGATGACAAACGCTCTTCGCACGACTGGAAGTCCCAAGGTTCCTCTTATTGCAACAATTTGTAGCTTTGTGACGAATGCCGTCTTTAACTATGTCTTTATTTTTGGGAAATTCGGTGCACCTGCTCTTGGTGTTGTCGGGGCAGCAGTAGCGACATTAATCGCTCGTGTTGTAGAAGTGAGTGTTCTTTTTGGTGTGGTATTTTCATACAGTGGACCAATCCGACTACCAATCGGTCGATACTGGCATCATATATCAAAGGGCCTGTGGATGAATTATTGGATTACAACTTATCCAGTTATTATTAATGAAACGTTCTGGGCTCTTGGACAAGTGTTCTATAATGCAGCATACGCTATGGTTGGAACACAGGCGACAGCAGCGATTCAAGTGGCGGTTGCCGTGCAAAACCTTTCCTTTATTCTTGTTCGAGGAATTGGTAGTAGCTGTAGTATTATGCTTGGAAACCGAGTCGGACGTAACGAAGTCGAACAAGCGCAAAAAGAAGCAAAACGCTTTGTTACAATTTCTCTTGTCGTCGGAGTGGTCATTGGTGGTATTCAAAGCCTAACACCACATTGGACACTATTGATGTTTGCTCATCTAAGTCCTGAAGTGTTCCTTATCGGTCAACAATTACTCCAAATTATGGGTGTTATTTTTGTGTTCAAGACATTAAATTCGATTATCTTAGTGGGTATTCTTCGAGGTGGTGGAGATACGCAGTACGGCATGAAACTCGAAATGGCTTGTGTTTGGCTAATAGGAGTGCCTTTAGCGTTACTTGCTGCCGCAGTATGGCACTTCCCAGTACAATTAGTTGTTATCTGTGCTGGTGCTGAAGAGTTATGTAAAGCCTTTATTGGATTACGAAGAGTATTTTCTGGAAAATGGATTCACCGATTAGTTGAAGCATAAAAAAGAAGATCCTATCGGATCTTCTTTTTTTAGTGGTTCTATAATTTCTAGGGTTGATGGAAATTTTCCACCAACCCTATTTTAGTGT
>CAUPXN010000060.1:0-6600 GCA_963515505.1 uncultured Streptococcus sp. | reverse complement strand
GTAAACCAGAGACACCATGTTTTATTATTTCAAGAAAACTAGAACCGCCAAAAGAATTAGTGGAAGCTGCTGCAAAAGCGCAAATTCCAATCTTACAAGCAACTTCGAAGACAACACAAGTATCAAGTAGTGTCACAAACTTCTTAGAAGGAAGATTGGCGGAGCGTTCTTCGGTACACGGTGTATTACTCGATGTATTCGGAATTGGTCTGTTGATTACAGGTGAAAGTGGCGTCGGTAAATCTGAAACTGCGTTAGAGCTTGTGCAAAAAGGACACCGTCTTGTTGCGGATGACCGAGTAGAATTGTATCAATACGATGAATTAACATTAATCGGGGAAGCACCAGAAATCTTGAACAACTTAATCGAAATCCGCGGTGTTGGTATTGTGGATGTGATGACGCTCTTTGGTGCAGGGGCAATTCTGGATCAAAAACAAGTCGATTTAGTGGTTCATCTTGAAAACTGGACACCTGATAAGAGATATGACCGTTTAGGTGGATATATGGAAAATGTTGAATTGTTGGGTGTTGAGGTTCCGAAAATCCGCATCCCAGTGAAGACTGGTCGTAACGTTTCGATTATCTTAGAAGTGGCATGTATGAATTTCCGTGCGAAGAAAATGGGATTCGATGCAACAGAAAGCTTCACGAATCGTTTAACACAATTAATTGCAGAAAATAAAGAAGTTTAGAGGTTAGTTACATGAATGTTTTAGAAATGGTTTCGGCCATTAATCCGATTGCGTTTGAAATCGGTGGATTACAAGTGCGTTGGTATGGGATTATTATTGCTTTTGCAATTTACTTAGCAACAACATTGGCGGATAAAGAAGCCACTCGTAAAGGGTATCGAAAAGAATTTATCATTGATTTAGTATTCTGGGCAGTGCCACTTGGCTTTGTCGGAGCTCGCTTGTACTACATTCTATTTGAATGGCAGTACTACTTAGCAAATCCTGGTGAAATCATCCAAATTTGGCATGGAGGAATAGCCATCTACGGTGGTGTCATTGCCGGTGCAGCAACTGTCTACTGGTTTGCGAAAAAAGAAAAAGTATCGTTTGCATTACTCTTAGACATCTTGGCACCTGTCGTTTTACTCGCACAAGCGATTGGGCGCTGGGGAAACTTCACAAACCAAGAAGCGCATGGAGAAGCTGTAACGCGCGCATTCCTAGAAGGCTTGCATTTACCAACTTTTATTATTGAGCAAATGCATATTGATGGTGTTTATTACCATCCAACTTTCTTATATGAATCACTTTGGTCTTTTGTCGGCGTATTAATTTTATTCTACTTACGCAGACGTAAAGGCGTAAAAGTCGGAGAAATCATGTCAGGATACTTATTATGGTATTCATTTGGGCGCTTCTTTATTGAAGGAATGCGTACAGATAGCCTCTGGATGTTTGGTATTATCCGAATTTCGCAATTAGTCTCAATTGTGTTATTCTTATTAGGCATCGCTATTATCGTGGTGAGAAGACGTAGAGTTCCAGCCGTGCCAGATTATGTATCGATTGACGATCCACAATCTCCAGTATTGTTTGGAAAAGCGTAAAGGAGAACAACTATGACAAAAGTAGCTATTTTAGGAGCAGGTTCATGGGGGACAGCACTGGCAATGGTGCTCGCAGAAAACCATCATGAAGCTCGCTTATGGGGAAATAACGAAGCTCAAATTCAAGAAATTAATGAGCGTCATACGAATGAACATTACCTTCCAGGGGTGTTTCTGGACCCAGCAATTCGAGGCTATTTAGATTTAACCGAAGCCGTGAAGGGTGTGGATGCGGTCTTATTCGTACTCCCAACAAAAGTCATTCGTTTAGTAGCCAAACAATTAAATGGATTACTAGAAAATAAACCGATGATTATTCATGCAAGTAAAGGGTTAGAACAAGAAACGTTTAAACGTATTTCAGAAATTTTAGCTGAAGAGTTGGACCGTGACAGCTACGAAGATATCGTGGTGTTATCTGGACCAAGTCATGCCGAAGAAGTGGCGCGTCGTGACATCACAACCATAACTGCAGCATGCGAAAACTTGGAATCTGCTAAGTATGTACAAACTCTTTTCAGTAATTCCTTCTTCCGTGTCTATACAAATACGGACTGTGTCGGAGTAGAAATGGGAGCTGCACTTAAAAACGTTATTGCGGTTGGAGCAGGAGCTCTTCATGGTTTAGGCTATGGGGACAATGCAAAAGCTGCATTAATGACAAGAGGATTATCAGAAATTAGCCGTCTAGGAATTGCTTTTGGAGCAGATCCACTGACCTTTATTGGACTTAGTGGTGTGGGCGATTTAATCGTAACATGTACGAGTATTCATTCTCGTAACTGGAGATGTGGGGACCAAATCGGGAAAGGCATTCCGCTTCCAACGATTTTGGAAAATATGGGAATGGTTGTAGAAGGGGTAGAAACGTGTAAAGCCGTCTACGCTTTGGCACAAGAGAAGAATATCGAAATGCCGATTACAACTGCTGTTTACAATGTTTTATATAAAGGACATGATGTTCGCGAAGAGATTCAACGCCTAATGGGTCGTGAATTTAAATCAGAAGCATCGATTAAAGAACACCAATAAACCAAATCGGAGGAAAAGACCTATGACAAAAGTTAGAAAAGCCGTTATTCCAGCAGCAGGGTTAGGAACTCGTTTCCTACCAGCAACAAAAGCGATGGCGAAAGAAATGCTGCCAATCGTAGACAAACCAACGATTCAATATATCGTTGAAGAAGCTCTAGCATCAGGGATTGAGGATATCTTAATCGTAACTGGTAAGAGCAAACGTCCAATCGAGGACCATTTCGACTCAAACATTGAATTAGAGTCAAACCTTGAAGCAAAAGGGAAGACAGAGTTGTTAGAACTTGTTCAAGAAACAACAGGAATTAACTTGTACTTTGTGCGTCAATCTTATCCAAAAGGGTTAGGAGACGCGGTTCTTCAAGCGAAAGCATTCGTAGGTGGCGAGCCATTCGTGATTATGCTTGGGGACGATATTATGCGTGATGAAGTGCCTTTAACCAAACAATTGATTGAAGGGTATGAAAAAACTCATGCTTCAAATATCGCTGTAATGGAAGTTCCTCATGAAGAAACATATAAATACGGGATTATCGATCCTGAAAGCCAAGTAGAAGATGGATTGTTTAATGTACGTCGTTTCGTAGAAAAACCAAAACCTGAAGATGCGCCAAGTAACTTAGCGATTATTGGTCGTTACTTATTAACACCTGAAATCTTTGAAATCTTAGAAAAACAAGAACCAGGTGCTGGAGGCGAAGTTCAATTAACAGATGCCATTGATACATTGAACCTTACACAAAGAGTGTTTGCAAAACAATTCAAAGGTGAGCGTTTCGATGTCGGTGATAAATTTGGCTTCATGAAGACAAGTATTGAATTCGGATTAGAACATCCTGAAATCAAAGACAGCTTAAAACAATACGTGATTGAATTAGGTAAAAAACTCGAAGGAACTTTGGATGAGCAATAAAGTTGCCGTTTTAAAGGGAGTATCTTACACTTAAAAATGAAGAGGAGCGTTGGACTATGTCTCAGCGCTCTTAGTTTATACAAAAGGAGAATCTCTGATGGAAGAAAGAACAATTTATGATGTAGTCATTATCGGAAGTGGCCCTGGTGGGATGACCGCAGCGCTGTATACTTCTCGTGCAAATTTAAAAACATTAATCTTAGAAAAAGGGGTTCCTGGTGGAGAGTTATTAAATACTTCAGATGTAGAAAACTATCCTGGTTTCCCTACGATTTCTGGACCAGAATTAGCGGATAATATGTATAAAGGGGCGATGCAATTCGGTGCAGAATATGCTTATGGCCAAGTTTCTAAAATTGAATTAGAAGGCGACCTTAAAGTGATTACTGCAGGGAAGAAAACTTATTACGCTTATGCAGTTGTGATTGCGACTGGTTCATATCACCGTAAATTAGAAGTGCCAGGGGAAGAAGAGTACGCTGGACGTGGTGTTTCTTACTGTGCAGTTTGTGATGGAGCATTCTTCAAAGACAAGAAAATCTTCGTCATCGGTGGAGGAGACTCAGCCGTTGAAGAAGGAACGTATTTAACACAATTCGGACACAGCGTAACCATCGTTCACCGTCGTGACCAATTACGTGCGCAAAAAGTGTTGCAAGACCGTGCATTTGCCAACGAAAAAATCGACTTCTTATGGAATTCAGTTGTTGAAGAATTTGTAGGTGACGGTTCAAAAATCACTGGCGTTCGAGTAAAAGATGTAAATACAGGCGAAGTAACTACTCATGATGCAGATGGTGTCTTCATCTATGTAGGACTTTTACCAGTTTCTGATCCATTCAAAGACTTAAACATCACAGATGCAGAAGGTTGGATTGTCACTAACGAACAAATGGAAACTTCTATTCCTGGAATCTTTGCAGTGGGCGATGTTCGTCAAAAAACACTACGTCAAATCACAACAGCTGTTGGGGATGGCGGACAAGCAGGTCACATGGTTTATAACTACGTGGAAGAAGTTAAAGAAAAATTAGCTAAATAATTGGAGAAACTCTAGTGTGACTCGTGTTGCATTAGAGTTTTTTATTTGTGAAAAGAAAAGAACCAAATTTATATAAAATTTTTCATTATCATTACAAATTCGCAGTATAAAATACTTTTTATAAAAATTGTGATAGAATAAGAAAAATAACGAAGGTGGTGAATGAATGAATCGCAAAGTCATAAAAGGATTAGGAATTGCAGTTATCGTACTAGCATTGATGGCTTGCTCTCGCAGACCAGAGCAAACAGCCAATAACTCGGCTCCAGTCGTTCAAATTTCAAAAAACAACGCAGAAGCAGGAGCGTCTACAACGGCTCAAGCAACAACGGCCGCTCAGGAGACAACGAGTGATACAACACGTAATGCGAATAATTTAGCGCGTGAAGCCATTGCAGAAATCGAAAAACGCAAAAATGTCGTTTTAGGCGAGAACTATGAGATTATCATTCAAGCACAAACGAATGACTCCGTTGACGTGCAAGTCCGTCATATTGAGAATTCAAACACCTCAACTTATGGATTCTTCCGCTATCATGCAAATGATAAAAAGTTAGAAGAAATGGATACAACATCTGGGGAATATAAATCAGTAGAGTAATCTAAGAAAGCAGGGATTATATGACAAACACAGTAAATTTAGATTGGAATAATTTAGGATTCGATTACATTAAAACAGACTTACGTTACATCAGCTATTACAAAGATGGCGAGTGGGACGAAGGGGCTTTGATTGAAGATAATGTATTAAAAGTAGACGAAGCTGCAACTGCACTTCACTACGGACAACAATGTTTCGAAGGGTTAAAAGCATACCGTTGTAAAGATGGTAGCATCAACTTATTCCGTGTCGACCAAAACGCTGCTCGTATGGCTCGTTCTTGCCGTCGCTTACTCATGCCTGAGTTCCCAGAAGAACGCTTTATTGAAGCCGTGAAAAAAGTGGTAAAAGCAAACGAACAATGGTTACCACCATACGGAACTGGCGGAAGCTTATATATCCGTCCATTCATGATTGGGGTAGGAAACAATGTAGCGGTTCGCCCTGCAACAGAATATATTTTCTCAATCTTCGTAATGCCAGTAGGAGCATACTTCAAAGGTGGATTAACACCTACAAACTTCATCGTTTCTGAATACGACCGCGCAGCACACGTAGGTACAGGGGCTGCTAAAGTCGGCGGGAACTATGCCGCAAGCTTACTTCCTGGTAAAGAAGCCAAAGAACGTCATTTCAGTGACTGTATTTACCTAGATCCGTTGACACATACAAAAATTGAAGAAGTAGGGGCTGCGAACTTCTTTGGTATTACTAAAGATAACCAATTTATCACACCTTACTCTCCATCCATCTTACCAAGTATTACAAAATACTCATTGCTTTGGTTAGCAGAACACCGTTTAGGCATGACTGTTAAAGAGGGAGATGTATATGTAGACCAATTAGATATCTTCGCAGAAGCAGGAGCTTGTGGTACTGCCGCAGTTATTTCTCCAGTTGGCGGAATTCAAAACGGAGACGACTTCCATGTGTTCTATTCTGAAACTGAAGTTGGTCCAGTTACACGTCGTTTATACGATGAATTAGTGGGCATCCAATATGGAGATGTAGAGGCTCCAGAAGGTTGGATTCAAAAAGTTTTATAAGAATAAATTTTTCAAAAAATCAGTGGTAATCTGAATTGACAAAGCGACATGCATTTGTTAATATATACCAGTATGAAACTCAATGAGTTAATGAAATAAATTGAATGAGAGGTGTCATCCATGCGTATCAACATTTTATTAGAATGTGCTGAAACAGGTGAACGTTTATACTTAACAAGCAAAAACAAACGTAACAATCCAGAGCGTTTAGAATTAAAAAAATATTCTCCAAAATTACGTAAACACGTTGTCTTCAAAGAAACTAAAAAATAATTTTGAGAAATTCGGAAGAGTTAGGCTGGTACCTAACTCTTTTTTTATTTGTTTTGTGCTTTGGTAAAAAGAGGCTCTTTGTCAAATAGTGTTGATGAAGAATTTTAGGAAGGGATTAAGCGACTA
>CAUPXN010000059.1:0-6759 GCA_963515505.1 uncultured Streptococcus sp. | reverse complement strand
GAGAATGAATCGTGGCAACTTTAGAGATTAAAAATCTACATGTATCGATTGAAGATAAAGAAATTTTGAAGGGCGTTAATTTAACGATTAACACTGGAGAAATTCATGCAGTCATGGGACCGAATGGAACAGGAAAATCAACGCTTTCTGCAGCGATTATGGGCCACCCAAGTTATGAAGTAACAGAAGGAGAAATCCTATTAGACGGCGAAAATGTCTTAGAAATGGAAGTAGACGAACGCGCTCGCGCAGGTCTATTCTTAGCGATGCAATATCCAAGCGAAATCGTTGGGGTAACAAATGCAGAATTCATGCGTTCAGCTATCAACGCTCGTCGTGAGGAAGACGATAAAATGGGAGTTCGTGAATTCATCAAGAAATTAGATGAAAAAATGGCCCTTTTAGATATGCCAGAAGAAATGGCAGAACGTTACTTAAACGAAGGCTTCTCAGGCGGGGAGAAAAAACGTAACGAGATTCTTCAATTATTAATGATTGAACCAACATTCGCGATTCTAGACGAAATCGACTCAGGGTTAGATATTGACGCATTAAAAGTTGTTTCTCGTGGAGTAAACGCGATGCGTGGAGATAACTTTGGATCATTAATTATTACGCACTACCAACGTCTCTTAAACTACATTGAACCAGATGTGGTGCATATTATGATGGATGGTCGTGTCGTGATGACAGGAGATGCTTCTCTTGCTCGTCGCCTAGAAGCTGAAGGATATAAAGGGATCAGTGAAGAATTAGGAATTAAGATTGAACATCAAGAGTAGGAGTGAGATTGTGGCAGAGACAAAATTAACCATAACACCAGAAGAAATCACCGCATTCTCTCTTACAAAGAATGAACCAGAGTGGTTTCTACAAACACGTTTAAAAGGCTTGGAACTAGCTAAAACACTAGACTTGCCATTTATCGAACGTGTGAAATTCCACCGTTGGAACTTATTCCAATCAGCAATTGGTGAAGGCACTTCAATGATTGAAGAACTTCCAAAAGTGATTCCAACAGCAGCTGGAAGTGCAAAAATTGTACAACTAGGCGCGGTATCATACTGGGAAGAAATGAATGTTGAAACAGCATTGAAAGACGTTCTCGTGATGGATTTATTCGATGCCTTGGAACAATATCCAGAGCTCGTAAAACCGTACTATATGACAAAGGCAGTACCAGTTGAAGAAGATAGCTTAACAGCTTACCACGCTGCTATGGTCAACTCAGGAGTATTTATTTATATTCCAAAAAATGTAGACGTAAAAGATATTATTGAATCTCATTTCGTTCAAAACAACTTAGTGGACGAAGCGTTCGTGAAGCACGTGTTAATCGTGGCAGACGAAAACAGCTCGGTCTCTTATGTAGAACGTTTTGAAAGTGTCGGTGACAAAAAGAACACAGCCAACATTGTAGTAGAAGTAATCGCAAAACAAGGGGCGAAAGTTCAGTTTGCGGCTGTAGATACTTTAGGTCAATCAACAGATGCGTATGTGAACCGTCGTGGATATCTTGAAAAAGATGCAACGATTAACTGGGCACTGGGCATTATGAATGACGGAAATGTGATTGCGGACTTCGACTCTGAATTACGCGGAGACGGTTCTCATTCACAAGTAAACGTCATCGGTATTTCTACAGGACGCCAAGTTCAAGGAATCGATACACGTGTGACAAACTATGCGCCACATTCAGTAGGACATATCCTACAACACGGGGTTATTTTAGATAAATCAACCTTAACGTTTAACGGAATTGGACATATTATTAAAGGTGCGAAATTCGCAGACGCTCAACAAGAAAGCCGTGTACTGATGCTTTCAGAAGGCGGACGTGGAGACGCGAACCCAATTTTATTAATCGATGAAAATGAAGTAACGGCAGGACACGCAGCGAGCGTGGGGCAAGTGGATGATGAACAATTATTCTACTTAACAAGCCGTGGAATTTCAGAAGCTGAGGCAAAACGCCTAGTCATTCGTGGATTCTTAGGAGCCGTGATTCGTTCAATTCCTTCAAGTGCTCTTCAAAAAGAACTTGTGGACATGATTGAACAAAAGTTGGTTGCTAGCTATGATTAGTAAAACGATTCGAGAAGACTTTCCAATATTAAAGCGTGAAGTCAACGATGAAGTGCTAGTCTATTTAGACAATGCAGCCACAACCCAAAAGCCACGTCCAGTCGTAGAAGCTGTTGAGAAATTCTACGCAACTCATAATGCCAATATTCATCGTGGGGTGCATACACTGGCTCAGGAAGCCACTGACTTATACGAAGCATCTCGAACTAAAGTAGCGAAATTTATTAACGCTAGTAGCACAAAAGAAGTGCTCTTTACGCGTGGAACGACAACTAGCTTAAACTGGGTTGCACAAGGGTTTGCGCCGAATCGCCTCCAAGAAGGAGACGAAATTTGGATTAGCCCTGCTGAGCACCATTCGAATGTGGTACCTTGGCAACAAGCGGCCAAACAAACGGGAGCCGTCTTACGTTATTTTTCATTAACGAAAGAGGGCGAATTAGACCTTGAAGCAGCAGGAGCAGCCTTAACCCAAAAGGCAAAAATTGTTTCAATAAACCATGCTTCAAACGTGCTTGGAACAGTAACAGATGTGAAGCGTGTTGCTGAAATGGTTCACGCAGTAGGAGGCATCCTCGTTGTGGATGGTGCTCAAGCAGCGCCACATCAAAGAGTGGATGTCCAAGAGTTAGACTGTGACTTTTATGCCTTTAGTGGACATAAGATGCTTGCTCCAACAGGCATTGGCGTCTTATATGGAAAAAAAGCCCTTCTTCAAGAGATGAATCCAGTCGAATTTGGCGGAGAAATGATTGATTTTGTGTACGACCAAGAGAGCACATGGAATGAATTGCCGTGGAAATTCGAAGCCGGCACTCCAAATATCGCAGGAGCCATTGGACTGGCCGCAGCCATTGATTATTTAGAAGAAATCGGTATGGAGAATATCCATCAGCATGAACAAGAAATAGTCTCTTATCTCTTACCAAAAATGCAAGAGATGGAAGGTGTGACGGTTTACGGGCCAAGTGACCCAGCACAGCATTCTGGAGTCATTAGTTTTACCATTGATGGCATCCATCCACACGACGTTGCAACAGCGCTTGATATGGAAGGATTTGCGGTTCGCGCAGGACATCATTGCGCGCAACCTTTAATGAGGTGGCTCGATGTACCGGCAACATGCCGTGCAAGTTTTTATATTTATAACACGCTTCAAGAAGCAGACTTGTTTTTAGAAGCATTAGAAAAAGTAAAGGAGTTTTTCCAATATGGCCTTATCTAAATTAGATCAGCTTTATCGTCAGGTGATTCTGGATCATTCGTCTCATCCGCACCATAAAGGATTGGTGGATGATGCGAGCATTCCAACGATTGAATTTAATAATCCAACGTGTGGAGATGTGTTGCAATTGCAACTGATTGTAAATGACAACGGCGTGATTGAAGATGTTCACTTTGACGGACATGGCTGTACGATTAGTATGGCGAGTGCCAGCATGATGAGTGATGCAATTATTGGAAAGACAGTTGACGAAGCGATTGCTTTAGCAGAAGATTTCTCAAGTCTGGTGCAAGGTGAAACCGTGGACGAAGAACCTTTAGGGGATGCGGCGTTACTTGCCGGTGTTCAAAAATTCCCAGCACGTATTAAATGTGCCACTCTTGCGTGGAAAGCATTAGAACGTGCCGTAGAAAATGAAAAAGCATAAGAAAGTGGTGACAAAATGAGTGGAGTTCCTGAATTAGCCGATTACAAATATGGCTTTCACGAGGATGTAACACCTGTTTATGAAACAGGAATGGGATTAAGCGAAGAAGTCGTTCGTACGATTTCACAAGTGAAAAACGAGCCACAATGGATGCTTGATTTCCGATTAAAATCATTGAAGACATTCGAAAATATGCCAATGCAAACATGGGGTGCGGACCTATCAGACATTGATTTTGATGCGATTACGTACTTCAAACGTGCCAGCGATAAGCCAGCACGTTCTTGGGATGATGTTCCTGAGAAGATTAAAGATACTTTCGAGAAAATCGGAATTCCAGAAGCAGAGCGTGCGTATTTAGCTGGAGCTTCTGCGCAATTCGAGTCTGAAGTGGTTTACCATAATATGAAAGAAGAGTTCGATAAACTTGGAATCATCTTTACAGATACAGACTCTGCCTTAAAAGAGTATCCTGAACTATTCAAAAAGTATTTTGCAAAACTAGTACCACCAACCGATAACAAATTAGCGGCGTTAAACTCAGCCGTATGGTCAGGTGGAACGTTCATCTATGTACCAAAAGGCGTGAAATGTGATGTGCCGCTTCAAACGTACTTCCGTATCAACGACCAAAACATGGGACAATTCGAACGTACGCTCATCATCGTAGACGAAGGAGCCAGCGTGCACTACGTTGAAGGATGTACAGCGCCAACGTACTCTTCAAACAGCTTGCATGCGGCGATTGTAGAAATTTTCGTTGAAGAGGGTGGCTACTGCCGTTATACAACGATTCAAAACTGGTCGGATAACGTGTATAACTTAGTAACGAAACGTGCCAAAGCTGCTGCTCACGCAACTGTAGAGTGGATCGATGGAAACCTTGGAGCGAAAACAACGATGAAATATCCTTCAGTCTTCCTAGAAGGACCTTACGCGAAGGGAACAATGTTATCCATCGCGTTTGCCGGAGAAGGCCAACACCAAGATACAGGTGCGAAGATGATTCATAATGCGCCACATACTTCAAGTTCAATCGTTTCAAAATCGATTGCAAAAGATGGTGGAGCAGTAAACTACCGTGGTCAAGTAACGTTTGGTAAGAAATCAGATTACTCTATTTCTCATATCGAATGTGACACGATTATTATGGATGACAAGTCGAAATCAGACACGATTCCATTTAACGAAATTCATAATGATAAAGTAGCACTTGAGCACGAAGCCAAAGTCTCAAAAATCTCAGAAGAGCAATTGTTCTACTTGATGAGTCGCGGAATTAGCGAGTCAGAAGCAACAGAGATGATCGTTATGGGATTCGTTGAACCATTTACAAAAGAGCTTCCTATGGAGTATGCCGTTGAACTTAACCGTTTAATCGCGTACGAGATGGAAGGATCAGTTGGATAGATATTAATAGAAGCCAAGAAACATGGATTGATGTTTCTTGGCTTTTTTTCTAAAAGAAAATTATAGGTAAAAACCACAAAATATATTATATTTTTAGAATTTTATAGTTTCTTAATATTATCTGCTCAGAATTTTGGATATTTTCACATAAAATAATCCTTGTTATATCAATGTTTTTGAACGAAAATGCACTCTAGGTGAAAAATTTACATTTTACGAGATATTACACTTGTATTATATTCAGAACGTGTTATAATATGTTCATCAAGAGATATAAAGAAAGGAGAATGGGTATGAGAAAACAACCATGGTCGAACGAAAATAAGACTGAACGGATTAACTTTACGATTGAGCCCTCTTTAAAAGAAGCGTTTTTGAAGATTATCTCAACGGACGTATCAACTTATTTCCGGACGGTCATTGAAAATGAAGTCGAGAGTCATCAGAAAAAAGTTGAAAACTGGCCCGACGCAATTAAAACATTATTGCATGGACAGTTTAAGGCGTTCTCCGAGCAAGTCTTCGGAACGTTTAATTACCGAGGACGGAACTATCCATATAAAATTTTGGATGTTATGTCAGTCGAAGAAGGACAACCGCTTGAAGTCATTGACTACGAGGATGGGTTGGTATATGTAAAAGTGATTGAGGAAATCAATCCAGAAAAATTAGTATATGTAACTATTTAGAGAGAAGGAAATATAAAATGCCAGTAACAATCTTAATTATCGCCGTAGTATTAATCTTATTAATTATTGCTTTCAAATCAATTCGTATCGTTCAACAAGGACACAAAGCTGCTGTTCAATCATTCGGACGTTATGTTGGAGAATTAGGACCAGGGTTACACTTTGTAACACCAATCATTCGTAACATTGCTTACGTTGTGGATATGCGTCAACGTTCATTAGACTTAGATCCACAAGAAATCATCACAAAAGACAACGTTAATTTAACAATTGACGCTTCAGCTAAATACCACGTAGATAATCTTGAAGAATACTTATATGGAAACACAAACCCAGAAGGATTATTACTTTTAGATATCCAAAACGAATTACGTGACATTATCGGTACAATGACAATGGCTGAAATCCTTGGTGGTACTAACAAAATCAACACTGATTTAAACCAACGTGTATTCGGTAAAACAGACTCTTACGGGGTTACAATCGACCGTGTTAACATCGGTGAAGTAATTCCTCCACAAAGCATCGTTGAAGCGATGAACAAACAAATCACTGCTGACCGTGAACGTGATGCTGCGTTAATCGCTGCTGACGCTCGTCAAAAAACAGTTGAAATGGATACAAGAACTCAAAACAACAAATTATTAGCAGATGCTCGTGCACATGCTGAAAAAATTGCAATTGACACTCAAGCAACTGTTGCTCAATTAACAGCTATCAACAATGCATTAAACGAATCTAACTTAAATGCTGCTGCGTTAGAATACTTAGCAATCGACGCTAAAAAAGCTCTTGCTGAAGGTCCAAACAATACAGTTGTATTAATGGACGGTCAAAACAATGCAAAAATCGCTGAAAACATTGCTTCATTAGCATCAGGACGTAAAGTTTGGGACGAAGCAGGTAAATAATCATGAAACAAC
>CAUPXN010000058.1:0-6898 GCA_963515505.1 uncultured Streptococcus sp. | reverse complement strand
GAAATTCCATATGAAGTAAACAAAGCTTTATTAGTGAAGAAGATTGATGAAATTCGCTTGAATAAGAAGATTGACGGTATTGCTGAAGTAAGGGACGAATCTGACCGTACAGGGCTTCAAATCGTTGTTGAATTGAAGAAAGAAGCCAACGCGGAAGGGATTCTAAATTACTTATTGAAGAATACAGACTTACAAGTCAATTATAACTTCAATATGGTGGCTATTGATGAACGCCGTCCAGTACAAGTAGGCTTAAAAACAATTCTAACTTCGTATACCAACTTCCAAAAAGAAGTGATCACAAGACGTACACAGTATGATTTGAAGAAAGCTCAAGATCGTTTGCATATCGTAGACGGTTTGATGAAAGCTTTATCGATTCTAGATGAAGTAATCGCCTTAATCCGTAACAGTAAAGATAAGAAACACGCTAAAGAACGTTTAGTGGAGACATACGACTTCACAATGATTCAAGCAGAAGCGATTGTAAGTTTACAATTATATCGTTTAACGAATACGGATATTACAATCCTTCAAAATGAGAAGCTTGATTTAAATGAGCAAATTGCGACATTCTTAAGCATCTTAAAATCAGAAAAAACACTTCTTCAAGTAATGAAGAGTGAACTACGTGATTTGAAGAAGAAATATGCAACACCTCGTTTAACGCAAATCCAAGCGGAAATCGAAGAGATTAAAATTGAAACTGAAGTGTTAGTCACTGAAGAAGAAGTCTATGTAGTTGCTACTAAACAAGGATACTACAAACGTGTTAGCCCACGTTCATTTGCTTCAAGCGCTCCAGAAGAAAATGGAATGCGTGAAGGGGATGAAGTGATTCTTTGCCAAAAAGCTTCAACATTAGATAACTTAATTCTATTTACTTCTAAAGGAAATTACTTACACTTACCAGTACATGAAATTCCAGAAGCGAAATGGAAAGATGTCGGAAACCACTTAAGCCAGTCTATTTCTTTAGGTAGCAACGAAGTCATTCTTACTGGATTCATTAAAGCTAAAGATAGTGATGAGTCTTATAAAGATTGGACAGTTGTCTTCTTTACAAAAGAAGGCTTAGTGAAACAAACATTATTCAATGAGTTCACAACGTACCGAGGATACAAGACTCGTACAAGTAACGCGATGAAACTTAAGACTACGACTGATGAAGTAGTGAAAGTAGTTGTGACAAATCCAGAAGGCCTAGAAGTATTTATCGTAACGCACTGTGGATTTGGTTTACGCTATGAATTAAGCGAAATTCCAGTTGTTGGAACTGTTGCCAGCGGTGTGAAAGCAATCAACCTTCGTAAAGAAGACTTTGTTGCTGGAGCGATAGTTTACTCATTAGAACATAAAGTTGTTTCTGCATTCCTTACAACTCAACGTGGTGCTGTGAAACGATTCAATGTATTAGAAATCTCAATGCTCACACGTGCAAAACGTGGACTCATGGTGTTACGTGAATTGAAAACAAAACCACATCGTGTCGTATTCTTAGATGGAGAAATCACTTCAACTAGCGAATACACGATTGTGGCTGGAAATGGCGAAACTAAAGTTGTTAGACCAATGGACTTAACACTTGTGGATCGCACAAGTAATGGTTCAGCACTTTTAGGAGATACTGACCAAGAAGTGAAAGCTGTTTTAGCAAACTTTGATTACAGTTCATTAACACAACAATAAAAAGACATAGAAAAAGACTTCCAAACGATTTTGGAAGTCCTTTTTGATTAGAATTTAATTTCAGTTGAATATTGAGAAGCTGCGTTCCAGAGCAGATACTCGGTAACACCGGCTTCTTTTAGAGCTTGAATCTCTTCGCTGATGACATCAGCAGTATAGAGTTGATAGTTTCCTTCGCCAAGGAAGTCTGCCGTGAAAGCTTGAATCCAAGGTCTTGAGATAGGAGAAGGGTTTAATGTCTTCACATATCCTTTTTCAATCACCATATAACGTTTCACGATTTCGTAAGGATCTTTATCAGGATCTTTTACATCAAGCGCGTAATTAACCCAGTGACTTGGGAAAATCATCGGTGAGATAACATCCACTTTATCCGCAATATTGACAAATTTTTGTCCGATACCACCGATTTTGGATTCAGTAATCGCATGCGCTAAAATATCCGCTGATAGATGAACACCATATGGTTGTAATTTTTCACGAATAAACGCTACAAAGTCTGTGATAGCAGCGATACGAGCTTCATCATCGTTTTTAATGTGAGCATAGTCACCTTTATCAAATACTAAGTCATCTGATACTGTCTCAAATCCGAGAGGGAAACGAACGTAGTCTAACTGAATATCTTTAAATCCGGCTTTAGCAGCACCAATTGCGATTTCAGCAATATATTCCCAGTTTTCTTTAAGGAATGGATTTAAGAATGTTTCACCGTCATCCGTATACCACAGTTGGCCTAATGCGTTTCTGAATGAACGCTCAGGGTTTTCCTTTGGAACGTAACGGTCCCCAAAACATACAATACGCGCGATTGGATAGATTTGTTCTTGCTCGAGTCGTTTTAGAAGAGCAGTCGTATCCGTCACTTCATTGACAGTATGTTTTTTAACTAATGGATTATCTGTATCAAGAGGCATGGTAATTTGTCCATAACCATCACGTACATCGATAACTAATGAATTGATTGGAGTAGACTTCACGAATTGAATCATGTTTTCTAAGTCTTGTCCTTTTGCACGGAAGGCTTGTAAATAAACACCTTTAACCCCGTCTGCAGGATATGGAATCGAAATTCCTGAATCATAAATATGCTCCTGCGGAATATTTGAAGGCATCCGTAGTAAACTATTGGTTCTTAAATTCAACTTACTATCAGCAGCATCTTGTGCGTTTGCAATCGGATAGAAAGCGAGTAGAGAACTAACGGAAGCTACAGCGAGCGCGCTTGTTAATAAAGTCTTTTTCTTCATAATGATTACTCACCCTTTCCGTTGTTCGCCAAACGAGCTTTTAGAATTCGAATTGGACGATCTAACTCACTGATAGGAGAATTAATCTCTTCGATAATTTGTTGACGCTCGTTAGCAGAGTTGTTCACTTCAATGATGAGTGATCTCAATTCATCGTTTGTTTGTTTTCCTCCAGAAATGCTAACGAAGAACTCAGCTTCTTTTTCTAATTGTTTTTGAGACATTTCAGAGTAGTTCTTTAAATGATTAACAATCGATTGAAGATTTGATACTACAATTTGAATTTCTGCTGAAGGGAGGTTCTTATCCTTCAAGTTACTTAGTCTAGTCGCATCATCTGATAATACTTTGAGCGATTTTTGCATAGACTTCAACAATTGCTGACGTTCTTGAATATTGGTGAATACTTTACCCGTTTTCTTAGCGTAAGTAGTCATCGTGTAATCTTCTTGGATATCCGCTTCCCAATCTGATTGTAACGAATTTTCTAACGCTTGAATGTCATTTAATTGTTGAACGACAACAGGTAAGGTATCTTGTACTTCTTGAACAGTAGATTCGGCACTTTTCTTTGTATTACCGCAAGCTCCTAAAAATAAGAACCCAGCGCTAATCAAGAATACCTTGGCTGCTATTTTTTTCATAATACACTCCTTTTACAGTAATGCGTTTTCTTGTTGATATTATACGTGTATTTTGATGATTTTTCAATCTTTTGGTTGATTTTTAGGACTTTCTCCCCATTTTCAGTTAAATTTTACCCGTTTTTACCCCTTGAGTGGAAAAAAGTATTTCATTTTAACAAGATTTTCAGTTCGTTGACTATAAGTTGACTTCTTTGTACAATACTATTATTGAAAAGAAATGGAGAAGTGACATGTTTTTATATTTAATTTTAAGTGCTGTATTAATTATTGCAGATCAATTAGTGAAATTATGGATTGTAAATAATTTTAACTTACATGATGGGATGGAATTCATTAATGGATTAGTCAGTATTTTATACGTTCGAAACACTGGGGCAGCATGGGGGATGTTTGAAGGGAAGATGTTCTTCTTCTACGCAATCACTGCTGTAGCTGTGGGGACACTTTTATACTTAATGTTTAAAGAAAAAGGGAAATCTAAATTATTATTAACAGCTTATGCTTTTATTCTTGCAGGTGCTGTAGGAAACTTTATTGATCGCATTCGTTTGGGTTATGTAGTGGATATGTTTAAATTTGAATTTATCGACTTCCCAATTTTTAACGTTGCTGATATTTGTTTAACTTTCGGGGTAATTATCTTATTCTATTATGTTATTTTTAAAGAACAATCAAAATAGGAGAGCGTTATGACATCAGTATTTAAAGAATTAACACTTGATTTAGAAAAAACTGAACGATTAGATAAAGTCTTAACTGCCACGCTTGGTATTAGTAGAAGTACAATTCAAAGCTGGTTAAAAGCTGGACTTGTATCTGTTAATGGTGAAGTGGTGAAATCCAATTATAAAGCTCAAAATGGAGACGTAGTGACAATTCTTCAAAAAGAGGAAGAAGCTATTACCATTCAGCCTGAAGATATTCCGCTAGATATCGTTTATGAAGATGATTCATTAATTGTAGTGAATAAACCAAGTGGAATGGTTGTTCATCCGTCAAAAGGACACTATAGCGGAACTCTCGTAAACGCTTTGTTATATCATTCAAATAGTTTATCAGATAGCACGAGTGAAGAAATTTATCGTCCAGGTCTTGTTCACCGAATTGATAAGGATACAAGTGGTCTATTAGTGATCGCAAAGAATAATGACGTTCATCAAAAGTTAGCACAGCAGATTAGTGAGAATAAAATGAAC
The DNA here is from genome assembly GCA_963515505.1 of uncultured Streptococcus sp. Lineage (GTDB taxonomy): Bacteria > Bacillota > Bacilli > Lactobacillales > Aerococcaceae > Granulicatella. Next base: position 2,116 of record CAUPXN010000058.1, on the reverse strand, counting down.
CGTGAGTACATCGCTATTGTTGATGGTCATTTTTCCCACGAAACAGGTGTAATTGATGCTCCATTATCTCGTCATCAAACGAACCGTTTAAAACGAGTAGTAGAAAAGGGCGGAAAGAATGCTGTTACGCATTTTGAAGTGCTAGATGCATTTTCTGATTATTCGCTAGTGTCTTGTCGTTTAGAAACAGGTCGTACTCATCAAATTAGAGCGCATATGGAGTTTATTAAACATCCGATTGTAAATGATCCTTTGTATCATCCGAAAGGTAAACACGCAACTGAATTTGGTCAATTTTTACACGCGAGAACACTTAGCTTTACACATCCAGTGACTGGAGAAACGTTAAACTTCCACGTGGAACCGCCAAAAGAGTTTGAGGATTTTATCCAATTGCATAAAGGACGTTTTTCATAGTAGAGGAGACGACAATGAAAGAAGTTAGAATTATGGACGAAGGCGCCATCAGCAGAGCATTAACTAGAATCTCATATGAAATTATCGAGCAACAAAAAGATGTTTCGAACTTAGTTATCATTGGAATTAAAACTAGAGGAATTACTTTAGCAAAACGCATTGCTGAAAAGATTTCGGCTCTTGAAAAGAAAAAAGTTCCAGTTGGTGAAGTGGATATCACATTATATCGTGACGACAGACATGATAGTGAAGAGACTGACGCCCCGGTTTTAAATGGAACGCATATTCCATTCGACATTAAAGGGAAGCAAGTCGTTCTCGTAGATGATGTATTATTCACGGGAAGAACTGTCAGAGCAGCTCTTGATGCAATTATGGATGTAGATAGACCAAAAAGAATTAGTTTAGCGATTCTAATTGATAGAGGACACCGAGAGTTACCAATCCGTCCTGATTTTATTGGTAAGAATGTACCAACTTCTTTAGATGAAGTGATTCATGTTCGATTAACAGAAGATGATCATATAGAAGAAGTGATTATTGAAAAATAGTTTATACGATACCTTCTCATTCAATGAGAGGGTATTTTTATTTTAGGAATTAAAATGATCAAATCACATATTTTAGTCGTTTTAAAAACGTAAAAATACGAATTCTTCCTATATAAATAACTATATTACCAATTTCCAAACGTTCGTAAAGTAAACGCAAACAATCATAAAACTGATTATTCGATTACTTGTTTGTAAACGGTTGTAACCGAAAATTCTATATACTATACTAATAGCATGAATTGGTACCGTAACTTATTAAATGATCATTTTCGTAAGACGTTATGATTTTATGATTGTTTAAGGCAAGATAGAAAAGGAGAATGATATAATGGCAATTCCTAATTTACAAGTTGCTTTGGACCACAACCGTATCGAAGATGCATTAAAAGATGCTCTTGCGGTTGGTAACGAAGTTGACATTATTGAAGCAGGAACAATTTTACTTTTAAACGAAGGAGACAAAGCGATTAAATGCTTACGCAGCGCTTTCCCTGATAAAGTAATCATTGCTGATACAAAATGTGCTGACGCTGGTACAACTGTTGCTAAAAACGTTGCACTTGCAGGAGCTGACTGGATGACAGTTATTTGCTGTGCAACTATCCCAACAATGGAAGCAGCTAACAAAGAAGTGAAATCTCTTCAAGTTGAATTATACGGAGATTGGACATTCGAACAAGCACAACAATGGAGAGATGCTGGTATCGACCAAGCAATCTTCCACCAAAGCCGCGACGCTCTATTTGCAGGAGCTACTTGGACTGAATCTGATTTAAACAAAATCCGTCGTTTAATCGACATGGGATTCAAAGTGTCAGCAACAGGCGGATTAACAAAAGACACTTTAAAAGTGTTTGAAGGAATTCCAATTTACACATTCATCGCAGGACGTGGAATCTACGCTACTGAAAATCCAGCGCAATCTGCTCGTGAATTCAAAGAAGAAATCAAACGTATCTGGGGTTAATCCCAAGGAGGAAAAACAATGGCAAATATCAAAGATGTAACTAAAGAATCTTGGATCTTATCAACTTTCCCAGAATGGGGAACTTGGTTGAACGAAGAAATCGAACGTGAAGAAGTTAAACCTGGAACATTCGCTATGTGGTGGTTAGGATGTACTGGTATCTGGTTAAAATCAGAAA
>CAUPXN010000057.1:0-6947 GCA_963515505.1 uncultured Streptococcus sp. | reverse complement strand
TTTGGTTCGTCTTCTTTGTTCAGTTTTCAAAGGTCAATCGTTGTTTTGCAACAACGTTAGATATATTATCACGCTCATGTTTTCATTGCAAGAAATATGATTCGATGTTTTTGTCATCTTGCGCGACAACGTTTAATAATTTAACACAGGATGAAAGAGACGTCAACGAATAACTACTCCATTTTTCAAAAAAATTGTATAATCGAGAAAACGACTTGAAGGAGGGCCTATGAGACTCGAACATCTATTAATGAAACATCTGGTGCTGAGCCGCCGCGAAATGAAGAAACTCATCAAGAATGAAGCCGTCTTAATCGATGGTGTTCCGGCCACTCACGTCAGCAATAATGTCGATGCGACCTTGCAAGTCATCACGGTGAACGGGACGCAGATTCACGACGATAGCCAGAAGTACTATATGCTAAATAAACCACAAGGCGTCATCTCCGCTACGACCGATAAGGAACATACGACGGTTATCGACCTATTCGCAAACGAGAACATCGAAGGCCTCTATCCTCTCGGACGACTCGACGGAGATACCGAGGGACTGCTGCTCGTGACGAATAATGGTCCGCTGGGTTACCGCATGCTGAACCCTGACCAACATATCGAGAAGGAATATTATGTAGAAGTCAACGGCCCGCTTGACGAAGATGCCGTTGAAACCTTCAAACGTGGCGTGGTCTTCCACGGTGGATATCAGTGTAAGCCAAGTACTCTTACGATACTAGAAAGTAGCGACACTTTGAGCCGCGCAACTGTCACGATTTCTGAAGGAAAATTCCATCAAGTGAAGAAGATGTTTCTATGCGTTGGTGTGAAAGTGACGTATCTTAAACGAATTCGCTTTGGAGAGTTTGTGTTAGACGAAACTTTGGCTCCTGGAGAATATCGAGAGTTGAACGAAGCAGAACTCCAACTTGTTAAAACGTATTTCTAAAAAAGCAAAATGTAACATAAAAGTTACGTAACTTATATGTTACATTTCGGTTTTTCAACTATTAAAAAATAAGCTCGCCTGCACTACGCAAGCGAGCTTTTCTACTATATTTTACTCTTCAATACCATCATGAGAAGAATACCATGCTCCTACTGCCATCAACATTAGTGCAATAAAATAAGTAACTTCTGGCATCTGACCAAAGATTAGAATAGACAGGAAAGCTGCTATGAATGGAGAAACAGCGTAATAAGCGCTAGTTCTTGCCGCCCCAAGAAGCCGTTGAGCATGAACATAAAAATAAATACTTAGTCCATAAGACACAATGCCTAAAGCCATAACCGCAATGACGCTCCAAAGATTCATCAATCTCTCACCAAGCACTAAACCAATTACGATAGAGCCAATTCCAGAAAATATTCCCTTTAACAAGACAATCTCTAACGGATCACAGGAAGAAAGTTTTCTGGTGCAATTATTTTCCAATCCCCAGAAAACAGCAGCCAATAATACAAATAAAGAACCATAGGAAAACTCTAGACTCGAAAAATCTTCAAAAGACAAGATAACACTAGAAAAGGTTACGAAAAGAATTCCCATCCATAACCGTTTACTGATACGTTCTTTAAAAACTACTAACGCAATCAGCGCAGTCGCAACAATCTCAAAATTATTTAACAAAGAGGCATTCGCAGCAGTTGTTGCGCTTAGCCCTATCAACATACAGATTGGCGCTGCTATATCTAACAAGACCATAGCAACCGTATACGGCAATTCCGCTTTACTGAGATGAATCTCAGTGATTTCAGCTTGTCTCACTCTTCTTAAAACTGCAATCAAGCTCATTCCAATACCTGCACCTAAATATAAAAATCCTGCCATTAATGTGGGCGGCATTTCATTTAATAATACTTTTGAAAAAGGAGAACTCACCGCATATAGTACTGCAGCAAGTATCGCCATGATTATCCCCTTCCGCATCTCTTGTTTCATATACTCACCCCTTGAAATCTAATAATAAATACTGTATATTTTGTACACTATCGAACACTTTGTATCGTAATTATATAGAATTATAATTTTTCAAAACAACAGTCATTTTAGTATTTCTGTAAGATAACGAACATTTTTAATAAATTGTACGGAGGATTCTTCCTATGGATCGACGACAACAAAAATCACGAAAAGCTATTTTTGAAGCTTTTAGTCTTCTTTTAGAAAAGAAGCGTTACAGTAAAATTACTGTGCAAGACATTATCGATACCGCTAATGTTGGACGGAGCACTTTTTACGCACACTTCGAGACAAAAGACGAATTATTAAACGCTATTTGCGAAGAGATTTTTGACCATATCTTCGAAAGTCTTCACACTGACGATTCATGCACTTTAAAGGATCGAAACAGCGCATTATCCAGTAAACTCTCTCATCTATTATGGCATCTACGAGAGCAAAAAAATAAGATTAGCGCATTTCTGATTGATGAAAACAGTGAACTCTTTTTAAGATACTTTAAGCAACACTTAACCATTCTTTTTGCTGATTTTTCTAACAGCGCAAATAAATCCATCCCTAAGGCGTTCGTCACTAATCATTATGTGACGAGTTTTGCGGAAACTGTCAAATGGTGGTCGAGTAACGGAATGTCTCTTCCTCCAGAAGTGGTTGTTGAGTATTATATGCAATTAATTCGTTAATCCTTTCGCTATTTCTTTCGACAAATAAGCTTGCCTGCACTACGCAAGCGAGCTTTTCTACTATATAAATGAAATTATTGGATCGGTCCTAAGAGAATATTTGCCCACGCATCATGTAATGACTCTTGGTCACTTGGTTGGAACAAGCCAGCCAACACATCGCGGTATAAGCGAGATAATTCTGTACGGTTGAAGTATGAACTACCACCACATGCACGGACGATTTCTTCCACGGCTTTCTTCGATACTTCTACTGAACGGTTCTTAATAGAAGATAAACGAGGCAACCAGATGAAGCTGTATTCCGTGCTTGATTCAAGTGTGTCGCTCAACTCGTTAATTTGCGGTTGAATGCCGTCGAGCATAATCGCCGCTTCCGCAATTCTCCAGCGAATGTTTTTATCGTTGGCATAAGGCGCATCATTGGATACAGAGTGACGTTTCTTCACCGTCTCTACTCCGATTTCTAGCGCACGTTTCCCGATACCGAAGTACGTTGCCGCAAGTAGAATTTCGAAGTACGCGAAAATACCGAATACCACTGGATCAAAGCTTGGTCCAGGAGCGACTTTTGTGAGGATTTGCTCTTCTGCTGCGAAGATGCCTTTCAACTCAACGCTGTTTGATTGCGTCGCACGCATGCCCATTGTATCCCAGTCTTCTTTCACCAAGAATGTTTCTTTGTCTGGTGTTAAATACGCAAAAACTGAGAGTGGTGACTCGCCTGTATTATCTTGCCCAAATGAAACTAACTTGTCGCAATATTTGCCCATTGATAAGAAGACTTTCTTTCCATAGAAACGATACGCGCCATTCTCCTCCGGACGAGCCTCAGAAATCGAACCGAATAACACGCGGTCATTCGAAGGTTCAGAAATCCCAAACGCCAACAACTTACCTTCTGCAGCATCGCGAAGGATTTGTTCTCCCTTCTTGTTACCAAAACGAACCATGTGCTTGCCAAGGCCGACAATAATTTGGTGCATGTTCACCCCAAGCGCAGTCCCTGGAGCCGCCATCGCAAGACGCGTTTGTTCTTGCGCAATCTCTTTAAGAGATAGGCCAAATCCGCCGTACTCTTTTGGCACGAACGCCTTCAAGTATCCTGCTTTTTTTAACGCTGCATAGTCTTCCGCAGGCCACGCATTTTCTTTGTCATAACGCGGTGCACGCTCATGAATTTCTTGTAATAACTCTTCCGATAAAAACATAAAAAGCCTCCTTGATATCTTATACAACGATAGTATAAAATATTAAGGAGACCGTGGCAAAAAGTTAGTTTATGATTTTAATCATCTAAATCTCACTTGCAAGTTGAGTTTAATAAAATCTTCGCCGTTTTCTGAAAACACCTCTCCAAAACCATGTCTTGACGTAGATGCTGTTTCATATTTAGTATTCTTCAATAAGTAATCTTCAAAACTACTTCTATTATATATGTGATAGGCAAGGACATTGCCTTCTTTTGTTACGATAATATATCCACCAGAGGCCTCATCGATGCCATCCCAAATAGTCGCAGGCTTCATCCCTAACGCAACAGCCGTTAAAAACTTTTTGAATTTATATTTATACGCATTCACATTGCCATAATTCATAGGGTTTTCCGATTCAAGTTTTGCAACCATTTCATCACAATTGCTAATACCATCTTTATAATAATATAACAGTGTCTTTGCTATAATTTTGTCCATATTACTATCAATCAATACTAAATTATCTTCGAAAGATTGATTATTCATTTTATAAAACTCTAATTCTCCATCTTCTTCAATAATTTTGTTAATACGTCCTCTAAGATCGGTATGTGCTTTCCCGCCTGATATTTTATATATTTCATTAGCTTCTTCTAATAAATTAGGATAATTGTGTTTAATTTTATAAATAAAATTTGTTGTCTGTCCTGCGTTTAACAATGTTGGAGCTGACCCTAATTCAGACTTGATGGAAAAGCCTACTGTTGGACAATATCCTGTCTGCACATCCACAATGTTTATTGTAATGTCACTTTTATCCCTAGCAGGAGCAGCTAACTTATAGCATAATATTCTTCCCATAAACTCTTCCGTACTATTTACTGAAAATGCACTTGTAGAGACTTTGCTTTTTATTTCCTCTAATAAAGTTTTAGCTTCTGAATCGAACTCACTAGCGGGTAATTCTACCTTTTTTTCTCCATTTACAAATATATTAATCAATTGACCTGTGTGATATTCTTTAACTTCACCTTTAATTTCTTCTCTTATAATTTTAATAATTGGGAAATAAATATCTTCTAATTTATTTAAATCACTATCAGCCGCATATATCTTTCCATCTGCTAACAATCTTAGTAGAACATATATCTCTGACCATTCCCCTTTATTTCCTTTAATCATAACTATCTCCTAACTCCCAACAGAACGAGGGTGAAAAATATTTAATTTTCTAAGCCACTATTAACTAAGCATTTTTTTATTTTTTCTGCAATCGCACGTATAACAGGAACTGTTACCGAATTTCCAAACTGCTTGTATAAATGAGTATCTGCAACAACAAATTTAAAATCATTTGGAAACCCTTGAAGTCTTGCCCATTCTCGAGGCGTCATCTTCCTAACAAACTCTCTATTAATTTCTCCTTTAATATGAGTAACTGGGGTGAAATTAGTCAAACGGTTATCAATGATTAAATTACGTTCTCTTCCCATACCCCCACATACAATTGCTCCAGCCACAGAATCAGTACTTCTAATTTCATAACCAAATCCGTTGCCTTTTGAAGCATGTCTTTCTTTATGTTTTTTCAAGGATTCTAAGTATGCAGTAGACAAATAATATTTTGGTGAAACCTCATATTCTTCAACGATATCTTTTATTACTTTTGTATCATCCGTCTTTTCTGGGAACTCAAAAGTTTTTGGTGCGATATCTTTCTGGAACGCTACAATATATATTCTTTCTCTATTTTGTGGCACTCCAAAATTTTTACTATTCAAAACTTTATAAAACACTACATAGCCTAATTCTTCTAAAATTTCTTTTATAACTTTGAAAGTCCGTCCTCTATCATGGTTGACAAGATTCTTAACATTCTCGCAAAATACTACTTTTGGATTGTGTCTTTTTATAATTCTCGCTACATCGAAAAACAATGTACCTCTTGCGTCTTCAAAACCCTTCTTATGTCCCGCTAAAGAGAATGCTTGACACGGAAATCCAGCAAGAAGAATATCGTGCTCTGGAATATCATTTTCATTCACTTCAGTAATGTCTCCAGCAATATCAATTTTATCATCGAAATTAGCTTTATAAGTTTCTACTGCTTTTTTATCCCATTCACTAACAAACACGGTTTTGATATCATTTCCAAAAGCCTGTTCAAATCCTAATCTTATTCCTCCAATTCCTGCAAACAAATCAATAGATCTATACATCTTCCTGTCCTCTCTCACATTCAATAATATCCTCAATATTACAATTTAACTTTTCACAAATTCTTCCTAGTATTTCTAATCTTACAGGTTCATTGCGTCCCATTCTCGAAATTGTTGACGGCCCTGTCCCTATCAACTTTTGCAAATCCCCTTTGTTCATATTTCTGTCTATTAATAACTTCCACAATCTATTATATGAAAACTTCATAACTATCCCCTTTTCTATTCATTGGCATAGATTTTCTATCCGAAATTATAACATCCTTTTTATAAAATAGAAATCTATTTATCTTATACATCCATACCTCTATATTTCGGATTAACTTAGTTAAATTATATCGTTCTCATCGTACTCTTTATTTTTTCAAAACAAGAAAAAGCACATAACTTCAAGTTATGTGCTTATATAGCATTATTCTCATCTGTTCTGAAGGAACTTTGCTAGAATTTCTCTTTCTTTATTGCCATTAGTGGCTGGAGCAGGATTCCATAGTAAAGCCTTATTATCATATGCAAATTTTACCTCCGCATAATTTACAGGATCGTATTGCTCTATATTAATATCTTCTAATACTTTTTCAACATCAACCTTACATAAAAAGAAATTATTGTATTGTCTATAAATTTCTCTATATTTAACACTCAATTTATCCATGTAACTATAAAATGTATACACATCTTTATGGAAAGTTGTCCCCTGTTTAATCTCTCTTGGGGTTGAAATCATACTATATAAAATCCCCTTAATTTCAGCATTAATATTTTTACTACTCCCTACTTGTATACATTGCCATGCTGCTTTTTCATTCTTTTTGCCAAAAATAGCCCACAGTTCCTTTGAAGTGCACCCCAAAAGTTAGACAGAAAATCTAACTTTTGGGGTGCTTTTATT
>CAUPXN010000056.1:0-7355 GCA_963515505.1 uncultured Streptococcus sp. | reverse complement strand
GTTTATTCTTCGGGGTTGCATTAACTTCATTCATCACTGGTATTACAGAACCAATCGAATTCATGTTCTTATTCGTAAGTCCAGTATTATATGTAGTTCACGCATTCCTCGATGGGGTAAGTTTCTTCATTGCAGATATTCTTAATATCTCTATTGGTAATACATTCTCTGGTGGGGTTATCGACTTCACATTATTCGGGGTATTACAAGGTAACGATAAGACAAACTGGTTATTACAAATTCCATTTGGTTTAATCTGGAGTGGTCTATACTATGTAGTATTCAGATGGTTCATCACTCAATTCAACGTAGCAACTCCAGGTCGTTTAGAAGATTCTTTAGAATCAGATGACAAACCAGTTGTTGAAACACGCGACAGCTTGAAACAAGATAGCATTCGTATTATCGAAGCTCTAGGTGGAGCAGAAAATATCGAAGACGTAGATGCTTGTATCACTCGTTTACGTGTATCTGTAAAAGAGGTCGATAAAGTTAATAAAGCGACATTGAAAGATATCGGAGCTGTAGATGTCTTAGAAGTTAAAGGTGGTATTCAAGCCATATACGGTGCGAAAGCAATCCTTTACAAGAACAATATTAACGAAATTTTAGGTGTAGACGACTAGTCAGTAAAAACACCTTTTGAGATGGACTGGTCCCAAAGATCGGTCCATCTTTTATTTTTTGAAAAAAGGCAAAATCTTTCCCGGAACCTGTGCTATAATGAAGCTAGCAATGCAAAGGGGAAAAAGGTTATGTTGTCATTTGAGAAAAAAGTAGCACCGATGATTGAATCGATTTATGATACTTTGACGCCAATTGAAAAAACGATTGCCAAATATTTTCTAGGAGTGATTCCGGAAAATGAATCGTTATCCGCTCAAGAAGTGTCAAAGAGACTCTTCGTATCGATTCCATCTTTAACACGATTTGCTCAAAAGTGTGGCTATAAAGGATACAGGCAGTTTATTTATGATTATCAAAAAGGGAAACAAGAAGAGTCGAACTTGCATAATGATTTAACGAAGATTGTGTTAGACGATTATGCAGACCTCTTAACCAAATCCTTCTCGCTCATCAATGAAGCACAGCTGATTCATGTCTGCGACATGCTCAGTAAGGCTAAGCGCGTGTATATCTACGGGCAAGGAAGTTCAGGATTAGCAGCGCTAGAGATGAAGTTTCGTTTTATGCGCCTCGGGATGATTTGCGAGGCGATTACGGATCTACATACGATGCTGATGAACCGCGTATTAGTCGATGAAGATTGCCTTGTGATTGGAATTACGGTGTCTGCCAATGAGAGTGTTGTGAATGCCGTGAATATTGCCAAGCAACAAGGAGCCAAAACCGTTCTGATTACCTCTAAGAAGAGTGAAGAGTTGCAACATGATTGTGACGAATTAGTGCTCATTGCGATGAAGAACGCCTTAGAACAAGGAACGGCAATTACACCGCAATTTCCAGTACTTGTCATTGTCGATATTTTATATAGTTACTACAAGGAAATCGATAAGGAACGCAAACGCTCGATTTTCTCAAATACATTACATGCCATTCAACCAGAATAAGGAGACGATAAAATGTTTGGATTTTTTAAAAAGAATCAAGTAGAAAAAGAAGTACCAGTATTTGCATTAGCAGGTGGCGAAATTGTTCCCATTACACAAGTGAATGATCCAGTGTTCGCAGGGAAGATGATGGGTGACGGATTTGCAGTCATTCCAGCAAGTGGTGTGATTACTTCTCCAGTAAAAGGGGAAGTGGTGAATGTATTCCCAACACTTCACGCTGTAGGTATTCAAACTTCTGGTGGATTAGAAGTGCTTGTGCATATGGGAATCGATACGGTTGAATTAAAAGGCGGACCTTTTGAAACGACAGTAACGGTTGGCCAAAAGGTGGATGAAAATACTGTGTTATCGACTGTGGACCTAGAAGCGCTAAAAGAAGCGGGTAAAGATACAGCGATGATGGTGCTCTTTACGAATATGGATAAAGTGGAATCTATTGCCGTAGCTACAGAAGGTGCTGTTGAAGGAAAGTCAGAAGTAGGAAAAGTAACGTTAAAAGCTTAATCCAAAAAAAGAACCTCCGTCCATGATTGGACGGAGGTTTTCGTTTGGTTTAGAAAATACGACTGCGGTATAAGCTAACTACTTTTCCTAAAATCGTACAGTTCGGTAAGATGATAGGATCCATCGTATCATTTTCTGGCTCTAGGCGCACATGGTCGCTTTCGAGATAGAATCTCTTACAAGTTGCAGTGTCCTCTTCAGTCATCGCAATGACGATTTCACCATTTGAGGCAGTTGATTGTTTACGAACAATGACAGAATCACCATCGAAGATCCCTGCATTAATCATACTGTCCCCTTTAATACGAAGCATGAATAAGTCATCTGCATCATTTTGTAAGTCTGGTGGGATAGGGAAGAAGTCACTTGCTTCTTCTACAGCGAGAATTGGTTCACCAGCTGTTACCACACCAAGCATTGGAATCGCCGTTGATTTAGCGCCGATTGCTTTGAGTCCAGCCATTGTTAATTCAATGGCACGTGGTTTACTTGGGTCACGTTGAATTAAGCCGTTTTTCTCAAGTCTTGATAAGTGACCATGAACGGTTGAAGTCGAAGAAAGCTGAACGGCGTTACAAATTTCACGCACTGTTGGCGGATAACCGTGCTCTTGAACTTCTTTATAAATAAACTGTAATACATCTAATTGTCTAGAATCTTTTAAATTTGTCATCGGAACATCTCCTTCTTTGAGACTAGTGTAACACACTTTGTAAACAGAAATCAAACAAATGTTCGTATGTAATTCAGATTTTTAGGAAAAAATGTCGTCTCGTGCTACACTAGGAGACGAAGCCAAGGAAAGGAATGACAAAAATGTTATCAGAAGAAAAATTAAACCGTATTAATGAATTAGCGAAAAAGAAAAAAGAAGGAAAATTAACTCCAACGGAAGAAAAAGAACAACAACTCTTACGTCAAGAGTATTTGGAAGCTTTTCGTGGAGGCATGCGTAACCACATCGAAGGATTAAAAATCGTCGATGAAGAAGGAAATGACGTGACTCCAGATAAACTAAAAGCGATTCAAAAAGAAAAAGGATTGCATAACCGCGACGCAGAATAGATGAGAGAAGGCTGAAAATTTCAGCCTTTTTTGTTACAAAAAATATGTGGAACCCGTGAAGGAAATATGTATTTTGCAAGGGTTTACTATGTTTTATTTATCATAAAAATAACGGTTGCAAAAGCAGTCTTGGATTAGTAAAATAGAAGAGTAAGTTCCGAAAGGAATCAATATATTTAAGGAGTGATTGTATGTTTGATAAAACCGATCAACTAGCAGTGAATACGATTCGTACACTAAGTATGGATGCGATTCAAGCTGCGAATTCAGGACACCCTGGACTACCAATGGGTGCTGCACCAATGGCTTATGTACTTTGGTCTAAATATTTGAAAGTTAACCCAAAACGTTCTACTTGGGTCGATCGCGATCGCTTTGTATTATCAGCAGGTCATGGATCTGCAATGTTATATGCTTTATTACATTTATCAGGCTATGACTTATCGATTGAAGATGTGAAAAACTTCCGTCAACTTGGAAGTAAAACACCTGGACACCCAGAAGTACACGACACGGATGGGGTAGATGCAACAACGGGTCCTCTTGGACAAGGGTTTGCTAATGCTGTTGGGATGGCCATGGCTGAAGCGCACCTTGCTGCAAAATTCAACCGTGAAGGCTACCCAGTAGTAGACCACCACACTTATGTATTATGTGGTGACGGGGACTTAATGGAAGGTATTTCTTATGAGGCAGCATCTTTAGCTGGAACATTGAAATTAAACAAATTAATCGTGTTATACGATTCAAATGACATCTGCTTAGATGGACCATTAAATAAAGTGTTCACTGAAGACGTGAAGAAACGCTTCAAAGGTTTAGGCTGGAATTATATCCGTGTTGAAGATGGAAATGACTTAGACGAAATCGCTGAAGCTATCGAAGAAGCACAATGCCAAAAAGAAAAACCAACGATTATCGAAGTAAAAACGATTATTGGTTACGGTGCTCCAAACCAAGGAACAAATAAAGTTCACGGGGCTCCTTTAGGACCTGACGGCATTGCTTCTACAAAAGCAAACTACGGATGGGAATATGGCCCATTTGAAGTGCCAGAAGAAGTGCAACACCGTTTTGACAAATTATTAGTGCAAACAGGTGAAAATGACTACAACGAATGGAAAACTTTATTAGACGACTATAAACAAGCTTATCCAGAACTTGCAAAAGAATTCGAAGATAGCTTTGCAGAAAAAATTGAAGTCGACTTAGAAAAAGTATTACCTTCATATGAATTTGGTAGCCCAGCAATGGCTTCTCGTGTGACAAGCCAAGCTGCGATTCAAGAATTAGGAAAACACATTCCATTCTTCTGGGGTGGATCAGCGGACCTTTCTTCATCAAATAACACGATGAACAAAGCAGACAGCGACTTCTCACACGAAAATTACGGTGGAAGAAATATCTGGTTTGGGGTTCGTGAATTTGCAATGGGAGCTGCGATGAACGGTATGCTTCTTCATGGTGGTAACCGTGTATATGGAGGAACATTCTTCGTATTCGCAGATTACTTAAAAGCAGCAATGCGTGTTGCAGCGATTTCTCACCTGCCTGCAATCTATGTGTATACACATGACTCAATTGCAGTTGGGGAAGATGGACCAACGCATGAACCAATCGAACAATTGGCTGCGTTCCGTGCAACTCCAAACTTAAACGTGATTCGTCCTGCTGACGGTAACGAAGTATCTGCTGCTTGGAAAGTGGCCGTAGAAACAAAAGACCGTCCATCAGTACTCGTATTCTCACGTCAAAACTTACCAGTTCTAGAGCACTCACAAGAATTAGCTTATGAAGGGGTAAAACGTGGGGCATATGTGGTTAGCCCACAAAAATGCGATACTCCAGAAGGTATCTTAATTGCGACAGGTTCTGAAGTAGCTCTTGCCATTGAAGCGCAAAAAGTTCTTGCAGAAGAAGGAATTGATGTATCTGTTGTTTCAATGCCATCAATGAACTTATTCGAAGAACAACCAAAAGAATATCGCGAATCAGTATTACCAAGCGATGTTCGTAAACGTGTTGCCGTTGAAATGGGCGCAAGTTTCGGATGGGGACAATATGTTGGTTTAGATGGCGCTACTGTGACGATTGACCGCTTCGGTTTATCAGGTAACGGAAATAAAGTCATGGAAACATTAGGCTTCACTGTAGAAAACGTAGTGAATACATTTAAATCTTTATAAAAATAGGGTATAATAAGAGATTGAAAGTCTGGTATATCAGACTTTCAATCTTTTTTTTGTTTTTAGGAGAATGTATGAACGAATTGAAACAAGCATTTAAGATTAGTTTACCCATCTGTTTCGGGTATATCTTTTTAGGGATTGCATTTGCACTCTTGATGTCACAAGAAGGCTTTCCTGCTTGGGCTTCTATTTTTTCAAGTGTATTTGTATATGCTGGATCCATGCAATTTGCCCTTGTCTCTTTTATGAGCGCAGGGATGAGCTTTTGGATGATTGCAGTAATGACTTTATTTATTAATGCCAGAATGCTATTTTACGGCGTTAGCTTTATTGATGAATTTAAAAAACTAGGGTGGAAGGCATTTTATTTAATCTTCGCCCTATCAGATGAAACCTTCTCGCTATTGGTGGGGATGAAGCAAACGAAGCGAGAAGGCAGTGAACAAGTGATGGTCTATGTCGGGCTATTGAATCATTGCTATTGGGTTCTTGGGACGATTATTGGGGTTGTCATCGGGGAATTTCTTCCGTTTTCAACAAAGGGAATCGATTTTTCTATGACGGCACTCTTTGTCGTGATTCTTGTGAACCAATTGAAAAAGGCGGACCGCTACTTCCCGTTTATTATCGGGGGAGTCAGTGCCATTTTCTGGTTAATTCTTGTTGGAAAACAATATTTCCTTGTGTGCGCCTTAGCGACAACAATGATTGGATTAATTGCAATTTTCGAACGTGAGAAACTACAAATGAAGGAGGAAGAAAATGAGTAATACGTATATTATTCTTGCTCTTATTACTAGTGGAGTCGTGACCTTTGCGATTCGCTTGTTCCCATTTCTAGTACTCCGTAATCAAACGAACTTATCGAACCGCATGCAGTTTATTTCGGCGGTCCTTCCACAAGCCATCATTACGATTCTAGTCGTTTATTGCTTGAAGGATATCTCTTTTGTGAACGCACCATTTGGAATTCCTGAACTCATTGCAGTCGCGATTGTCGTCTTATTGCAATGGTGGAAGGAGAATACATTGTTCAGTATCTTTGTCCCAACGGTCATTTATATGGTGTTATTACAAGTGATGTGAAAATAACATATATGTTAATTGAAGCTGCCTAGTCTAGAGTTGTATCTAGGTATTTTCTAGCCTTGTTTTATGGTAAAATAGAGCTACATTGATTTAGAAAGAGGCACTCTTATGAAATTATTATTCGTTGGCGATGTTGTCGGTTCTCTTGGAAGAGAGATGGTCGCACAATACGTCCCAAAATTAAAGAAAAAATATAAACCACAAATCACCTTGATTAATGGGGAAAATGCTGCCCATGGAAAAGGAATTACGGAGAAGATTTATAAGGAGTTATTGCAGGCTGGTGCAGACGTTGTAACGCTTGGAAATCATGCCTTTGATAACAAAGCGATTTTTGATTTCATTGAAGATGCCACAAAAATGGTACGACCGCTCAACTATCCAGCAGGCGTTCCAGGAAAAGGAATCGTTTATGTGAAGTGTAACGATAAAGAAGTGGCTGTCATTAACTTGCAAGGCCGTGTCTTTATGAACACATTGGACGATCCTTTTGCAAAAATTACAGAGGCGGTTGAAGAAGCTAGAAAGAGAACACCGATTATCTTTATCGACTTCCACGCCGAAGTAACGAGTGAGAAACAAGCAATGTCTTGGTACTTGGACGGGAAAGTATCGGCCGTCGTTGGAACACATACGCATGTCCCAACAAACGACGCCCGCGTTCTTCCACAAGGGACAGCCTTCCTGTGTGATGTGGGAATGACAGGTCCGTATAACGGAATTCTCGGGATGGAACGCGATATTATTATTACGAAGTTCCTCAACCAATTACCGGCACGATTTGAAGTGGCTGAAGACGATGAAGGCCAGCTAAGTGCTTGTTTGATTGATATTGATGATAAAACGGGGAAGGCGAAATCGATTCAACCGATTCGCATCACTCCAGATGCACCATTTTTTGAATAAAAAGATTAGAAAGAGAGTCAGAAATGCC
>CAUPXN010000055.1:0-7914 GCA_963515505.1 uncultured Streptococcus sp. | reverse complement strand
CATCTTGGTTCACGATAACGAATTGTTCAGCCAATGCTTTTTCATAGCTTTCTGGGTTTTCAATCGTTGCTTCTTTTCCTAAGAAACGATGTCCTCTTGAAGTACGTCCAGCTTTGACATCTAATACGCCAATTTCTTCGATGACTTCATTGCCGTATAACGCAACAATCCAGTGAATTGGACGTAAGTATTCAAATGTATGAGCTGCCCAACGCATTGTTACTGGGAATTTCATATCTGTAATCACAGAAGATAGGTTTTTAACCACTTCTTTCGTTGATTTACCAGCGATATGTTGTTTCACATGAATGTATTCAACGCCATTCACTTCTTCAACGTAAATATCATTTGTTGTTAAACCTTTACCACGAACAAATCCTTCAGCCGCTTTTGTCCATGCTCCATCTTTTTGAGCGATTGCAAGTGATGGTCCTTTGAAGATTTCTTCGCGGTCAGCTTGTTCTTCGACTAAGCCATTTACACGAACCGCCAATCTTCTTGGAGTTGCAAATGCTTCTACGGATTCAAATTCTAAGTTTTCATCTTTGAAGAAGTCTTCTACACGTTTTGCTAATTGCTCTGAACTTGAACGAACATATTGAGCAGGTAATTCTTCTAAACCGATTTCTAATAATAATGATTGTGTCATTCTTTCTCCTCCAAACTCTCTTATTTCTCTTTCAATAATGGGAATCCTAATGCTTCACGTTCAGCCACGAATGTTTTCGCGATTGTACGAGCCATTTTACGAATACGGCCAAGGAATCCGGCACGGTCAGTTGCAGAAATAATTCCGCGAGCATCCATTAAGTTAAATGCATGAGAGCATTTCAATACATAGTCATAAGCCGGGTGCACTAAGCCTTTTTCCATTAAGACAGTAGCTTCTTTTTCAAAGTCCGTAAATAATTGCATTAATAATTCTGCATTGCTTTCTTCAAAAGCGTATTTAGAATGTTCATATTCAGGTTGAGTGAAGATATCTCCGTATTTAACATCTCCCGTCCAAACTAAATCATAAACACTCTCTACTTCTTGAATGTATGAAGCAAGACGTTCTAAACCATAAGTGATTTCACTGGTTACTGGATGACACTCTAATCCACCAACTTGTTGGAAGTACGTAAATTGAGTCACTTCCATTCCGTCAAGCCATACTTCCCATCCTAAACCAGCACAGCCAAGAGATGGGTTTTCCCAGTTATCTTCCACAAAACGAATATCGTGTTCTAATGGGTTAATTCCAAGAGCTTCTAGACTTCCTAAATATAATTCTTGAATGTTTTCAGGAGATGGTTTCATCACCACTTGGAATTGGTGGTGTTGGAATAAACGGTTTGGGTTTTCCCCGTAACGACCATCTGCTGGACGACGTGAAGGTTCCACGTATGCTGCATTCCATGGTTCAGGCCCAATGGCACGAAGGAATGTATAAGGGCTCATTGTCCCTGCCCCTTTTTCAGTATCGTATGCTTGAAGAAGCAAGCATCCTTGGTTTGACCAATAATTTTGTAATGTTAAAATAATTTCTTGAACACTTAATTTTTTTGCCATAATTGTTCCCCTTTCTATTGTGCATTCACAACTGGATAGAATTCATAAATCACACCAGGAATCACTCCACATTTCACTTCTTTAATCGCTTCATTTTTCGTTTTAAAACCGTACATTGAATGGTTAACACTTGTTTGGAATTGCTCCAACACTTCGTCATCATGACCGATCACACTGACTTTAATCGGCGCTAATGACACCACCTTCAATTGAAAATCTTTGAATTCTGAAGCTGGGATGACCATTGTAAAATCCATACTATTTCCTCCTTTGACTAAATAAAAAAGTCCCTATGTACACAAAAAGCATACATAGGGACGACTAATCGCGGTTCCACCCTAATTTCTTGGTTTAAAACCAAGCTTCATTGTTGATAGACTCAAGTGCGCCACTTTTAACGACCATGATATGGATTCCACCAGCCCATACTCTCTTTGACATTTTATCATTAAAAATCTCACCGTCAACGTCCTATTAATCTTTCACTATAGTACCGATAATTGCTTAAAAAGTCAAGTAAAGACAGCGTTTTGCGTCCCTCTTAATCTTGTCCTCTTTTCTGCATTAACGTTTCCCATTCGACCATTTGATCTAAGAATTTTTTGCTCTTCAATCGAATGCCCACGTACTCATCCATAATGGTATCAAACAGGCGTCTTAATTCACTTGTTGTCTCACTCGACAACTGAATAGACCCTATTTGTTTTGGAGTATTCACAAGCGCTAATTGCCTTGCGACGTATAATGCCTTTCTAGACAGTTGCATGCGATACTCGTCTTCGTCTAAGTGATTCTTGCACAGGCATCCATGCTTCTGAATTGAAAAATCGACTAAGTCTGTATCTCTATTACAAATGACGCAATGTTGCCATTCCACCTCGACTCCATAGTAACGTAGAATCTTGATTTCAAAGAAACGCAAAATCACTTCTGCATCGACTCCATTATTAATGGCTTCAATAGCGTCCCAAAGCAGTTGGAACACTGTCTTATTCACAATATGGTCATCCATCACCGCATCTGTTAATTGTGTTAAATACGCTAAAACCGCTTGTGCCTTTACATCTTGCAAGACAATCGTTGCAGGCTTAATATCGTGACTATCCTTTAGGAAACTAAACCCATTTTGATGAATATGCCCAAGAAAAGTCGCTCTTGTAAACACCTGTGTTGCAGCTGTTAATGGATGATTGGTTTGCTGTGCATTTCGTAAAAAGAACATTAACTTTCCGTGGTCTCTCGTCAAAATTTTAACAAGCATATCTTTCTCGCGATACGCTTGCCGCATTAAGACAATTCCATCAAAATAGTGGTAATAATCCATTTGGTTCCATCCTAATCTCTGTAGTCTGTCTCTTTATATCCGTATTCTTGTAAGTTACTCTTACGTTTACGCCAATCTTTTTCAACTTTTACCCACAATTCAAGATATACTTTATTGCCAAGTAATTGTTGAATATCGCGTCTCGCTCTCGTCCCGATTTCTTTTAAGAGACGTCCACCTTTACCAATAATAATGCCCTTTTGCGATTTTCGCTCAACAATGATATTCGCATACACATGTACTTTATCGAATTCATCTTTTTGCATTTTATCCACTGTTACAGCCACTGAGTGAGGAATTTCTTCCTGTGTTAATTGTAAAATTTTCTCACGAATCAATTCTGATACAACAAAGTACTCAGGGTGATCGGTGATTTGGTCTGCTGGATAATATTGTGGTCCTTCAGGAAGTGCGTTAATGAGGCCTTCCATTAGTTCGTTCACATTATTTCCTTGTAGTACTGAAATTGGGAATACACCAGCAAAATCAAGTGCATCTTTATAACTTTCCACACGTTCTAATAGCACTTCTGGAGTTACAAGGTCAATCTTATTTAATACTAAGAAAATCGGTGTCTTAATCCCTTTTAGCTTTTCAATAATGAAGTCGTCTCCTGGTCCACGTTTTTCACTAACGTTCACCATAAATAAGACCGCATCTACTTCTTTTAGCGCAGAATAGGCACTCTTCACCATGAATTCCCCTAGTTCATGTTTTGGTTTATGAATCCCTGGAGTATCTAAGAAGACGATTTGCGCATCATCTTTCGTATAAACCCCTTGAATTTTATTTCTTGTAGTTTGTGCTTTGTCAGACATAATGGCAATCTTTTGACCTAGCACATAGTTCATAAATGTTGATTTGCCGACATTAGGACGACCTACAATCGCCACAAATCCTGATTTAAATGGTTTTGTCATACGCTCTCCTTAAAAATGAATCCATTTTGGCAAAATAATGATGATTGCAATGACTACAGTAAAACTAGCGCTTAGTAACACTCCACCAGCTGCAATATCTTTTGCCTTCTTTGCTTCAATATGATATTCCTTCTTCACTAGTAAATCGACTAAATTTTCGACAACGGTGTTTAAGATTTCCATGAGAAATACGATGAAAATACATAGTAAAATAAAACACCATTCGACTGCTGATAAACCAGAGAAAAAACTAATTATAATCGCTAGCCCTGCAATGCAGAGATGCGCCTTCATGTTTCTTTCTTCTTGAATCACTGTTTTGATACCATCTACGGCATGCTTTAGGGACGTCAAAAAGTTAGAATTCTTTTCTGTTTGTTTATGCGTCATCACGTTTCAACCCATATGCTTCTAGGATTTCTTTTTGCAATCCTGTCATTTCTGCTTCCTCTTCTTCTGTTTGGTGATCATAACCATTTAAGTGTAAGAAGCCATGCAGTGCCAAGAATCCAAGTTCACGTTCAAGCGAATGTCCATAGTCTTCTGCTTGTTCTTTTGCACGGTCTAAAGAAATAACGATATCTCCAATAGAAGTTACAAAGCTATCGTCCTCTTCCATAATGGACTTCATACTTTCAAAGTCATCATCGGAATCATCTAACGCAAAACTAATCACATCTGTCACTTTATCAATATTTCTAAACTCACGGTTGATTTCACGAATACGTTCGCTAGAAATAAATGAGATACTACATTCTTTGTTTTCTGGGATTTTTAAATAATCCGCAGCAAAACTAACCACACTATGCACAAGTTCTTGATGGCTTTCTGGTACTACTTCTGTTTCATCGATAATTTCAATAATCATATTAAAAACTCCTTTTTTAGCGTCACTAATATTGTAACAAACTCCCTACATTATTGGAACTTTGACGGTCTTTAAAGTTCGCTTTTACAAAAAACTCCCCTCAACTTTAAATAGTTGAAGGGAGTTAACTCTTACTATTGTTTTTTAGGAAGTTTTGGATATTCAATTCTTGAATGGAATGTTCCGTTTAATGAAGCCACGATATTCTTTTCGATAATCGCTAACTCTTTCAACGTAATATCACATTCAACAAATTGTTCATCCTCCAAGCGATTCATAATAATCGAATGCACTAAGTTTTGAACTTTCTCGAGCGTTGGTTCTTTCATCGCACGAGTCGCAGCCTCAGCGCTATCCACGATATTGATGACCGCAGATTCTTTTGTTTGAGGTTTAGGACCTGGATATCTGAAATCTGCCTCATCCGCATCTGGATTATCTTTTAAAGCTTCCGCATAGAAATATTTCATCAATGTCGTTCCATGGTGTTCGGCACAAATATCAATCACTGATTGTGGTAATTGATGTTGTTTTAGGATTTCTACCCCTTTACGAACATGATCAAAAATAATTTCTTTCGATTCGTATGGTCCAATCATCTTATGAGGACTTTCCATATGCGCTGGTAAGTTCTCGATAAAGAAGAACGGATGCTCTGTCTTACCAATATCGTGATAATAACAAGCTACTCTCGCCAGTTGTGAATCTCCGCCAATCGCTTCCACACAGTTGGCTGAAATGTTCGCGACCATCAAACTATGATGATAAGTTCCTGGAGCTTTTGTAATCAAATCTTTTAACAACGGTTGATTTGGATTTGATAATTCTGCCCATAATAGTACTGAACTATCCTCGAATAAATACGTAAAATACGGCATCAAGATGACAGGAATCAGGAATGATAAGAATCCACTCACTGCCGCAAACGCGAATAACCACGCTGATTGCGTTGATACCAAATCATAATTACTAAAGAATACGAATGGTACCATTAGTGCTAATGGAATAAGGATTTGTAATAGTAATTGTTTAAACCACGATAAATCTTTCCAGTAAACCTCTTGAATCACTCCAAGCCATGCAGCCAGTGAGAAGTAAACGGTCGTTAACGCGATTTCGGTATTAATACTATCACTACCAAACATATACCATACTAAAATTGGATAAACTAACATCGCAATAATCGTAAAGTAAAACTTCGAAGTTAATTTATAAATGATGTAGATAAATCCAGCAATCGGAAAAGCTACACCAATATAATCGATCCCACGATTTTGTAGGAATGATAAGATTTTTAGTAGGATGGCACCAATTGTGAATACTACTGTGAACACTGTCAGTTCATTAACACGTGTATCCCATTCTTTGCTTGATGCTCCCATTTTGAAACGGAATGAGAATGCTAGTAACGATACAAATAAAATCGTTAAGAAAATTAAGTAACTATACAATTGATGATAATTACTTGAGTTTCCATCAATACCTAATAATTTTAGAAGACGTAAATCTTCTTGAGTAATGATGTGCCCTTCTTGAATCAACACTTGCCCTTGTAAAATACGGACCGTTGAAACACTTTGTTTGGCATTTTCTTTTGCGCTATTCGTTGCGTCTTTATCCACAACATTATTGACAACGATACTATTTGTTAACAGTTGTCCAAGCATTTCACGTTCATTGTCAGTAAACCCACCGTTAAAGAGCGATTTTTTAGCTGCTTCTTGTGCTTGTAGCAAATTAGATTCCGTAATAGATTTATCCATTTGCTCTTTAATTGCATTCTCAATAGCTGATTCGTAGTCATCCAATTTATCTGAGCTAACAGAAAGTAATTGAATGATGACACTATCTGGAATATACAAAGCAAAATCACGAATGGATTTATTTTCGGATTCTAAACTCTTTTTGAAATAAGTGAGTCGATCTTGAAGCGTTGCGACTTTTGTTGATACTTCACCAGAAGTAGTCGTTGTAGAATCTGTTGCAAAGATTTCACTTGAGGCCTTTGCAGCTACGGTTTTAATCGTTTGGAAAAACTGTTTCACTTTATCAATTTGTTGTTGCTCGCGATTTTGGTCGAATACATAAATATCGCCAACACCGTCCATCGCCATCTGTTGATTCTTCTCAGTCTGCTCTTTATCCTCTACGGATTTCGGTGCACGAACAGTTTCTTTTGCAACTTGATTTAATTCAAATGAATAAGAAGTTGGTTGAACATTACTCCATCCTAATATTAATAAGAATAGGAATGTAACACCTAATAGTGCAGGTAGATAGAAAATTCCTAATGATTCTTGAAACTTACGGAGCTTTTGTCTCACTTTCTTCACCTCGTTCCTTCTCAGTGCTATTAGAAGCTGAGTAGGCATTAATAATTTCTGATACGATTGGATGACGTACAACGTCTCCTGCATCAAATTCTACAAAGGCAATGCCATTGATTCCTTTAAGTTTACGTTCTGCATCCAAAAGACCACTCGCTTGATGTCCTTTTGGTAAGTCAATTTGAGATTTATCTCCATTGACAATCATCTTCGACCCAAATCCTAGACGTGTTAAAAACATCTTCATTTGAGCTCTTGTTGTATTTTGAGCCTCATCTAAAATGATAAATGAATCTTCTAATGTACGTCCACGCATATACGCTAGCGGTGCCACTTCAATAACTCCTCGTTCAAGGAGACGATTTGTGTGCTCCATACCGTATACGGTATATAAAGCATCGTATAACGGACGTAAATATGGGTCCACTTTTTCTTTTAAGTCCCCTGGTAAGAATCCTAAATTTTCACCGGCTTCAACGGCTGGACGAGTCAAAATGATTTTCTTCACTTCGCCTTTCTTCAACGCTTGAACAGCCATCACAACGGCTACGAACGTTTTACCAGTTCCGGCAGGCCCAATACCAAATACCACATCCGTTTTCTTAATCGCATGAATGTATTGTTGTTGACCATATGTTTTGGCACGAATTGCTTTTCCTGCAAATGTACGTCCAATTTCTTCGTTATATAAATTAACAAAGTAGTCTAAAGTACCACGTTTGGCCATCTTTACAGCCGTAATAATATCAGTTTTTGAAATACTGATTCCCCGTGCAATCAAGTCTTGAAGCTGATTAAGCAGTTCTTTTACTTGCGAAACAGCCTCTTCTTCACCCGTAATAAAGAGTTGCTCCCCACGATGGGTAATTTGTACTTGGAATGAATCTTCAATAAAACGAATATTCTGATCTTGAGAACCAA
>CAUPXN010000054.1:0-8361 GCA_963515505.1 uncultured Streptococcus sp. | reverse complement strand
CAGCTGGTGGTGCAAACCCAACATTTGAACCAGGGGACTTAATGATTATTACAGACCAAATTAACTACACTGGTACAAACCCATTAATCGGACCTAACGATGACCGCTTCGGACCTCGTTTCCCAGATATGAGCCATGCGTACCACGAATACGGACAAGAAGTCGTTCGTAAAGCTGCGAAAGAATTAAACATCAATATTAAAGAAGGAGTATACATGGGATACTCTGGACCAACTTATGAAACACCAGCAGAAATCCGCTTCACACAAGCAGTAGGTGGGGACGCTGTAGGAATGTCAACAGTTCCTGAAGTTATCGTAGCAAACCACGCTGGTATCAAAGTAATTGGGATTTCATGTATCACAAACTTAGCTGCAGGAATGCAAGCAAACTTAAACCACGAAGAAGTGGTAGAAACAACACAACGCGTTAAAGAAGTGTTCAAATCATTGGTTCGTAAAGTGTTAGTTTTATATTAAGAGACGAACCTCGAGGAGGAATGAATTTGTTAGTACCTTATTCAGCAACGAATAAAAAAATTGTGATGGGATTACTTTCTTACATCCCAGAATTCAAGGACTTTAAACGATTGCAAGAGGAAATTGAAGAAATCGCGACAAATCCATCCATCAAATGCTGGCTTTTTAAAGAAAGTGACAGTGAGAATTTTATTGGATTGATTGGTGGAGAAAGCACAACAGACACGATTGTCATTAAATACTTATCGGTGTCACCTTCGTTTCGTGGGGAAAATATTACATTCCAAATGTTAGAAGATTTAGCAAAGATGGAAGATAAAGTATTGAGTGGAACAATTGAGACGAGTGTGATTCTCGCAAAATGGAATAAACATCGTGTAAGTGAGGAACCATGGAAGATTTAACAATTAAAGTAGCTGAATACGAAGGACCGATGGACGTCCTCTTGCATCTGATTCGTGAGATGAAAATCGATATTTACGATATTCCGATGAATGAATTAACGAAGCAGTATTTGAACTTCATTCATTCCATGAAAACATTGGAGTTGGAAGTGGCAGCCGAATATTTAGTAATGGCATCAACATTATTAGAAATTAAGGCAAGAATGCTTCTTCCAAAACTAAAATTAGAAGAGTTGGATGAAGACGGGGAGCCAATCGTGGAAGATCCTCGTGATCAGCTTGTTCAACAGTTATTGGAATATCAACAAATTAAAGAAAATGCCAAAAAGCTTGAGGAACTTTCTTTCTTAAGGGGATTACACTTTGGTAAAGAAGCGAGTGACTTGTCTTCTATGCAAGAGATTATCCCTCTAAAAGAAGGAGAAGTGACGACTCAAGATTTATGGAATGCGTTAAAGAAATTAGCGCGCAAGAATATTGCAAAAATGCCGCTTAAGGCCAATATTCAACATGAAACGCATACGGTTGAGGAATTGATGGATTCGATTATTTCAAAAATCGAGCATACAGATAAGAAACAAGTTCCCTTTGAGGAATGTTTCCCAGCCTTCAACAGGCATGCGATTACAACGACATTCTTAGCGATGTTACAGTTAGTTCGGGAACATCGTGTCCGTTTTATTCAAAGTTCTCCATACGAGGATATTTTGATTGAGAAAAGACAAGAAAAGGAGAAAGAGAGTGACTAATTATATTTCAGTATTAGAAGGCTTACTATTTGTTGCTGGAGATGATGGGATTACATTAGAAGAAGCAAGCTATATTTTAGAACTCGAAAGAAGTGCGGTTCGTCAATTACTTGATGAATTAAAGAAACGCTTAGAGGACGAAAATAGTGGCTTAGAACTTCTTCTCACAGCTTCTCATTATAAGCTTGTGACAAAGGCAAGTTTAAAATCATATATCGAAAAATATGCGGTTTCTCCATATTCTTCTCAATTGTCTCAAGCTTCTCTAGAAACGTTAGCGATTATCGCTTATAAGCAACCTGTCACACGTGTGGATATCGAGTCGATTCGTGGCGTTCAAAGCAGTGGTTCGATTCAAAAATTATTGCTAAGAGATTTAATTGAAGAGGCTGGAAGATTAGAGACGCCTGGTCGTCCAAAATTGTATAAGACAACAGCTTATTTTATGGATTACTTTGGATTAGAATCGCTAGATGCATTGCCAGATGCTTCAGATTTATTCGATTTAGATTCTGAAGAAGCCAATCAATTATTTAGAGATAATCATGATTTATTTGAAGAGTTGGAAATGCGCTCTAAAGAACATCATGAAGTAGAAGAAGAGAAAGAGTAGGTTTTTTTGTGGAAAGATTACAAAAAGTAATGGCGCACGCTGGTGTGGCATCCCGCAGAAAATGTGAGGCATTTATTCAAGAAGGACGTGTGAAGGTCAATGGTGAAGTCGTGAGAGAACTCGGCTTTAAAGTAGGTGCCAATGATAAAATTGAGGTAGATGGTATTCCGATTTACAAAGAAGAACCTGTGTACTTTATGTTTTATAAACCAAAAGGCGTGCTTTCAAGTGCCAGTGATGATAAAGGAAGAACCGTTGTGACGGACTATTTTAAAGATGTGGAACAACGTGTGTATCCAGTGGGACGTTTGGACTACGATACAACAGGACTTCTTTTGTTAACGAATGATGGTGAGTTTTCTAACTTAATGACGCATCCAAAGCATCACGTAGAAAAGAAATATATCGCCAAAGTTAAAGGCATTCCAACGCCTAGACAAATGCGTCAATTGGAACGTGGAATTGTCTTAGATGGCAAGAAAACGTCAAATGCTAGAGCTCAAATTTTATCAGTGGATACAGATAAAGGAACAGGGATTGTCGCTTTAACAATTCACGAAGGATGGAACCATCAAGTGAAGCGTATGTTTGAAGCAGTGGAGTTACCTGTTATGAAATTAAAACGTGAAGAGTTTGGATTTTTAACATTGGAAAACTTACGCCCGGGAGACTATCGTGAATTACGCTCATTCGAAGTGCAGAAACTAAGAAAGCTCGCTTTAGACGAAAAATAGATTTCTATTAGGGAGTCATACAAAAGAAAAACGGACTCATACTGTTGTGAGTCCGTTTTGTTTATTTATTCTTCAGTAAATGGGCTATTTTTTCGTTTAATGGCACCAGTTGGACAGGCTGTATAAGCATCTTTGAACTTTTCTAGCGTATCTTCTGGTAGTGGAACTGTTCCGGTATTGTTGTCTTGTTTTACAAAGGCAATCCCTTCAGCATCGTACTCGAAGATCTCAGGAGCACGTAGTTGACAGATGCCACATGCGATGCAAGACTCGCAATCAACTTTTGTATAAATTTTTGAAAGAGAGGATTTATTATCCATGAGTCAGTACTCCTTTTATCAAATTTGGATATTACATGCGATCAAGTCGTATGGTGTGGTTCCGTTAAATCGATTATATCGTATTTTAACAGGAAATCGTACCATGTCGACTTTAATTGGCGTGACAGAAGATAAAACTGAAGTATTTTTTGCTAGTTTACCTCATTTAAAAGAAGAGTACTTTCATCAATTAGTAGATGGATTCTTCCGTGAAGGAATAGTTAGTGAAAATGAATCAGGTATAGTGCTACTGAAAGAAATTCCAGAATTTTCGCTTGTGACAAACGGAAGCCATCCCGTCAATTACTTGATGCATCCATATTCGTTTGTGCAATTACGGGATGTGTCAAGACTTTGGTTTGAATGGATTAGTTATCACCGCTACGAAGAAACAAGCTATCGTCCTCTGATACAAAATGTATGGTTACAGCAATTATTTAAACGATGGTATAAAGAAGAAAAAGAGAACATTACGCCAGTTTGGTTTAGTAGTGTTGTTGAAGAGTTCAAGGTTTGGGCGGATAAACAAGATGAATCTGTGAAAGGACATTGGGTAGGGCTTTTTAATGGAGCTAAGTCGACAGCGGCTCTAGAAGACGAGCTCGTTTCGTTATGGGAATTTACCATGGTTGAAGACTGTGAACCTCTCTCAAGATTAGTCTTCATGAAATGGGTGAGTGATGTCTTTGAGGAACCTGAAAATTCTCCAATCACTTGTGGATGGTTTTCTAAAATGTTTGAATGGATTTCTCATGAAACGAGTTCCGTTCAAGAAACAGTTCGTCTATTTGAAAAAGGATTAAAACGAACGGAGATTGCACGTCTACGTAAACTCAAAGATAGCACGATTAACGATCATCTCTTAAAGCATTTGTTACTTACAAAAGATGCATTTTATAAACGTGTAGAGGAAACGAAGGCTGCCGTGGCGTACAAAGAACTTTTCGAAAACGAGCAGTATCCAAAGTATAAAGAGGCTAAAGACCAGTTTGAAGCAGAAGGGAAAAAACTGGATTTCTTCTTATTCAGATACTATCAAATCAAGGCCTTAAAGGAGCGTGAATGACATGGATCCAATATTGAATCGATTTGGATATGATGAGTTCCGAGAAGGACAACAGGAAGTCATCAGCGCTCTTGAGGAAGGACATGATGCGGTTGCGATTTTACCAACAGGAAATGGGAAATCGTTTATTTATCAATATATTGGCGTCAAAGAAAAGTGCAGAGTCGTGATTGTATCTCCGCTGATTGCGTTAATGGTCGATCAAGTTGCTAGTTTAAAACAGCTAGGAATTCATAGAGCGGTGGCCATCACGTCTCTTATGTCAGAGTCTGAGAAGAATTATATTTTAAGTACGTTAAATGAGTATCAATTTATTTTCGTTTCTCCGGAGATGCTACAAGCGCCTAGATTCTTTAAGCAATTATCAAAACTGGAAATTGGTTTACTCGTCGTCGATGAGGCGCATTGTATTTCACAGTGGGGGTATGACTTTAGAAGCGATTACCTATTTATTGGAAAAATGAGAAAGAGTTTGGGAAGTCCAAGAACGTTAGCCTTAACGGCAACAGCGACGACACAAGTCATTCATGATATTTATACCTTCTTAGGATTAAATAAAGAGGATACGACTTATTTCCAAGGACATGCCTTCTTGAAGACTCGTGAAATTGATGTTATTTCGGTTGAAGGACTTCGCAGCAAGATGCTTTCTGAATTGTTGAAGCGTGTGGAATATCCTTGTATCGTGTATGCCTCAACGATTAAAGAGATTGAAGGATTAAAAGAATCACTCCAAGAGGAAGGATTTACAAAAATCGATACCTTCCATTCCAAGAGACATAGTAGTGATCGACAAACCATCCAGCAGAAATTCTTTAGAGGCGAACTCAATATCTTATTAGCGACAAGTGCTTTTGGAATGGGAATTAATCAGTCGAATATTCGTACAATTATTCATTACCAACTTCCTCAAACGCTTGAAGATTATGTGCAACAAATCGGTCGTGCGGGTAGAGACATGCAGTTTAGTCGTTGTATCGCCTTTGTTCATCCAGACGATTTTTCCGAAATGGGACGAAAAATCGAACGGTCGTATGAAACAGGTGACGAGGAAGAAACGGAACTTCATCAAAATATCAAAGAGATTGCGAATGCATTTCGTTGGAATAATGATCAAAAGAATGAGTTTATCAAGATGCAGCGGGGGCGTAAATTAAAGCAAGTGGGGCAAATTGAAGAGTTTGCGACTACGAGTCAGTGTAAAGAACAGTACTTAGCACAGTTCTTCGGAGAAAATCGGAAAGAGCCGTGTGGAAAGTGTAGCAGTTGCAGGCATCTTGATTTATTTTTACTGGATGTAACAGAAAATTGGAATGAAGAAGAAAATAGCAAAAACACGTTCGAGGAAAGCTTTAAGAAATTATTTAATCTATGATTAAATAGAGTGATTTTTTGAGAAATTATGCTACAATAGTACTAAAGTAAAAGTTTGCCCTGAGTGTAAGAATATGCTATATTGTGTAGTGAATTGACTGAGGATAGCATTGGGTCAAATTAGGAGGATTTTTGAATGAGCGATAACTTTAATAATAATGAAGATTTAAATCAAACAGAAGAACAACCATGGGAAAGAAAATTTGGAGAAGATGAGAATTTAAAGAATCGTCAATTCTCTCGTAGTGCTAGAAACTCAGGTGGAAATGCAGTAGCACCATTATCAAATGTGTTATTATTTGTGTTCCTTATTGTAATTGTTGCACCATTATTATTTATGATGTGGTTCTCAATTAGCAATAACAGTAATCAAGTAAAACCAAGAACAGCTGATGATGTAATGTTAACAAAGACTGTTGAAACAACAACAGCTACTCCAGAAACAACAGCAGCTACAACTAAACAAGAAGCTACTACTACAGCTAACGAAGCTACAACAACAGCTCCTCGTCAAGCTGAAACAACTCAACAAACACCAACAACTCAAGCGCAACAAAATGGTAACTATGGAACATACACAGTTAAAGCTGGAGATACTTTATACCGTATCGCAGTAAACCATGGTATGGACGTTGCGACATTAAAACAAATTAATGGTCTTACAGGAGATAACATTGCTCCAGGAACAACATTAAAAGTTGCACAATAAGACAGAACTATATTAGCGGAAGTCTGAGACGCAAGACGTTTCAGGCTTTCTTTTTGAGAAGGAGAGAGAATATGCAAGTTGCTATTGATGGACCAGCTTCGTCTGGGAAAAGTACAATTTCAAAATTGATTGCTAAAGAAACTGATTTTCTTTATCTAGATACTGGTGCGATGTATCGTGCTACAACATTGGCATTTTTAAGAAATAATATTTCAATAGATGATGCGTCAGCAATCGATGAATTGCTCGAAAACTTAGTTATCAGTTTTAAAAATACTGAAGATGGCCAACTTGTTTTCTTAAACGGAGAAGATGTGACTCGTGAGATTCGTGATCTTGAAGTGACACGAAATGTATCGGAAGTTTCAGCGATTAAAGCAGTTCGTGTAAAACTTGTACAAATGCAACGTGAGATTGCAGAGAATCATTCGATTATTATGGATGGTCGCGATATCGGTACAGTCGTGCTTCCAAATGCTGAGTTGAAGATTTTTTTAGTAGCGTCTGTAAAAGAACGTGCGCTTCGTCGATTCAGAGAAAACCAAGAAAAGGGCATTGAATTATCTCTTGAAAAATTAGAGGAAGAGATTGCTCATCGTGACTTCTTAGATAGTACTCGTAAAGAGTCTCCTTTGAAAAAAGCGGATGATGCAATTGAAATCGATACAACAAGCCTATCAATTCAAGAAGTCGTTTCTAAAATTACGAATCTTATCCAAGAAAAGTTAACGAATTAACCAGTTTTTGCACAAAAACACTAGAATTCGTTTTCATTTAGTGGTATGATTGTAAGTGGATAAAAAGTTTTATTTTGCACAAAAATCAAACTTGATGTTCGCATGAATTGTCGCGCTTAGGAGGAAGTCACATGTCAGAATTACAAACAATGCAAGATGCGCTCGATATCGTCAAAGATATTCAAATCGGAGATTTAGTACAAGGTGAAGTATTAACTCTACAAGATAAACAAGCCATCGTAGGAATTATCGGTGGAGGAGTTGAAGGAGTTATTCCTTTCAATGAATTATCTACATCACCAGTTGAACGTGTAGAAGACGTTTTAGCTGTAGGAGATGTTGTTGATTTAGTAGTCATCAAACAAATCAAAGATAAAGAAAATGGAAGTTTCTTACTTTCTAAAAAACGTGTAGATGCACGTAAAGTTTGGGAAGAAATTCAAGCTAAATTCGATAACAAAGAAATCATCGAAGCTCCAGTTGTGGATGCAGTTAAAGGTGGTTTAGTAGTGGATGCAGGAGTTCGTGCTTTCGTGCCAGCTTCAATGGTATCAGACCACTATGTTGATAACTTAGCTCAATTCAAAGGCCAAACATTAGCTTTTGAAATCGTTGAAATCGAACCAAGCGAAAATCGTTTAATCTTATCACGTAAAAACTTAGTTGCAGCTGAAAAAGCAGCTAAGCGTGCAGCTGTATTTGAAGCAATTCAAGAAGGTTCTGTAGTGACTGGTAAAGTTGCTCGATTAACAAACTTCGGTGCGTTCATCGACTTAGGTGGTGTGGATGGATTAGTTCACATTTCACAAATTTCTCATGAGCACGTTGCAAAAGCAAGCGACAAATTAAAAGTTGGCGAAGAAGTTCAAGCAAAAGTTATTTCAGTAGATCCAGAAAGCGGACGTGTATCATTATCAATCAAAGATACATTAGCAGGACCATGGGACAACATTGAAGAACGTGCAGCAGTTGGTTCTGTATTAAATGGTTTAGTAAAACGTCTAACTACATTTGGAGCATTTGTTGAATTATTCCCTGGAGTAGAAGGATTAGTTCACATCTCACAAATCGCTCACCAACATATTGCAACACCACATGAAGTTCTTAAAGAAGGTCAAGAAGTTCAAGTGAAAGTTCTTGAAGTTCATCCAGAACAACAACGTATTTCTTTAAGTA
>CAUPXN010000053.1:0-8509 GCA_963515505.1 uncultured Streptococcus sp. | reverse complement strand
CAAAGAGACCTTGGCTCTTGCCGGTACAGTTATTTCCTTTACTATGAAGATATCCGTAAGGATACGCAGTAATCATCTATGCACTATACACTATTTTGTTTGAAATGCTTCGAAGTCGAATGCTTCGCCTTTGATCTTGTCTGGTAAGATGAGCGCGATTAAAATACCGATGATCGCCGGTCCCATCCATCCTAGCGACAACCCTTGCAGTGGAAGAATTTCCAACGCTTTGGCTAAGCCTTCTAATTTCAACGCAGAAGCTAAACTTGAAACTGTTGAAATAATCGTTGTCAACGCCACTGTTAGCTGCATTCCTCTCTTAGAGAACGCCACTTTCTTATTCACTAATACGAAGAACGCAATCACCACTGTAATTGGATATAAAATCATCAATACAGGTAGTGAGAAGGCGATAATCGTTTGAAGACCAAGCGTTGCTACACCAAATCCGATTAATGTAAATACAGTCGCATACACTTTATAAGAGAAGCGAGGGAATGTTTCTTCGAAGAACTCCCCTACAGATACGATTAACCCTACTGTTGTTGTTAAGCAGGTAATGACTACCATCACCGCTAGGAAAGCTTGCCCGAATGTACCGAATAACTCGCGTGAAGCCATTGTTAATACGTATGAACCAACGTTTAAATCTGCATCTTTCGCTAAGGCACTGGCTACGTTGAAGTGATTTCCAAGGAAAGCAAGTCCGATGTATAACACGCTGAATCCAATCGCTGTTACGACCCCAACGCTCATGATTGTTTTCTCGTACTCTTTCTTAGAGCTGAAATGGAAGTCTTTTAACGTATTCACGGCAACAACTGAGAAGGCTACCGCTGCTAAGGCGTCGAGTGTGTTATACCCTTCAATAAATCCATTTCCGAAAGCTTTTGCTGCTGTCAAATCTGTTTGTCCAGCTAACTCAGGAGTTGTTTGCCCAAATTTGAACGCTCCAACAACTACTAAGATTAAGATTAAACCTGCAAAAATCGGTGTTAAGATTTTACCGATGCTTGATAATAGTGATGAACGGTTATACGCCAAGTAAAAGGCTACTGCAAAGTAAATCGCCGCGTAAATAATAAGTCCTGATTTTGAATCAGGTAGAAACGGTGCTACCCCGATATTATAGGATACCGTTGCTGTACGTGGAATCGCAAAGAATGGTCCAATTGCCAAATATAATGCAATTAAATATGCCAATGAGAAAATCGGATGAATCTTTTCGTCCAACTCTTTCTTAAACCCACCATTAATCACTGTTCCGATTAAAAGGGTTCCAATCGCAAGACCGACCCCAGAAACGATAAATCCGATAACTGCTGGCCAAAGTTGATCAGCTGATTGATATCCTAATGTTGGTGGGAAAATGAGGTTTCCTGCTCCAAAGAAAAATCCAAAGAGTAGTAACCCTGTTAATAAACCTTTTTTCATATAGTTAACTCCTTTAAAATAGACAACCCTTCAAATGCCTTTCTTCGCATTCGAAGGGTCGCGCTCTCGTTTGATTTAATTAAGCTACTGTTGAGCCGTTTGGCATTCCTTCTGGTGCAAATACCACTTGTAGGACGCCATCTTTTTCAGCCGAAAGAATCATCCCTTGGCTGATTTGTCCGCGCATTTTACGTGGTTTCAAGTTCGCTACGATCACGACTTTCTTACCAACGAACACGCTAGGATCTGGATACCATTCTGCGATACCAGAAAGGATTTGACGGTGACCGCCAGCATCTCCAGCGTCTAAGCGGAATTGAAGCAATTTGTCTGCCCCTTCCACTGGTCCGCATTCGATGACTTCTGCGACTTTCAATTCAATCTTATCGAAGTCGTCATATTTGATGCTTTCTTTTTCACTTGATAGTTCCACTTCTTCTGGGTTCCAGTCTGTGTTTTCTTCTTCAGCTGGTGTTCCACCCATTTTTGCTTGAATGTAAGCTACTTCTTCTTCAACGTCTAAACGTGGGAAGATTGGTTGTCCTTTTTCGACCACTTTCGTTCCTTCAGGAATTACGCCAAATGTGTGTAATGAAGGGTAATCCATTAACTCGCTATCTGTAATTCCTAACTGTGCCAAGATTTCTCCTGGAGTTTCTGTTAAGAACGGTTGTAAGGCAACGGCAATGATACGTAAGCTTTCTGCTAAGTAGTTCATTGTACGTGCTAATTCTTCTTGGCGCGCTTCGTCTTTCACGGCTGCCCATGGAGTTGTTTCATCGATGTATTTATTCGTACGAGAAACGAATTTCCAGATTGCTGCAAGAGCCACTGAGAATTGCATGTTTTCCATCGCTTCTTCGACTTCCACGATCATCTCTTTTGAAGCATCCACTAATTCTTGGTCAAATGTGGAAACCGGTGCAGTGTGTGCAGGAATGGTTCCATCGAAATACTTATTAATCATCGCAACAGTACGGTTTAATAAGTTTCCTAAGTCATTGGCTAAGTCATAATTGATACGTTCTACGAATGATTCTGGAGTAAAAATACCGTCAGAACCGAATGGCACTTCACGTAATAAGTAGTAACGAAGTGCATCTAATCCATAACGCTCGATTAAAGTGTTAGGGTCTACCACGTTCCCTTTTGATTTAGACATTTTACCGTCTTTCATCAATAACCAGCCGTGTGCGAAGATTTTCTTCGGTAATGGTAAATCTAACGCCATTAACATAATTGGCCAGTAAATCGTATGGAAACGAACGATTTCTTTTCCAATAAAATGCACATCTGCAGGCCAGTAGCGGTTGAATAATGTTTCATCATCACTACCATATCCTAGCGCTGTAATATAGTTCGATAAGGCATCAATCCATACGTAAACCACGTGTTTTGGATCGTTTGGCACTGGAATTCCCCAGTCAAATGATGTACGTGATACGGCTAAGTCTTCTAAGCCTGGTTTGATGAAGTTATTAATCATCTCATTTTTACGTGATTCTGGTTGAATGAAATCTGGGTGCTCTTCATAGTATTGCAATAAGCGGTCTGCGTATTTGCTCATTCTGAAGAAATAAGATTCTTCTTTAACGAGTTCTACTTCGTGTCCACTTGGCGCAACCCCACCAATCATATTTCCTTCGGCGTCACGGTATACTTCGACTAATTGAGACTCAGTGAAGTACTCTTCGTCTGATACTGAATACCAACCTTCGTATTCACCAAGGTAAATATCGCCATTGTCCACTAATTTTTGGAAAATCTTTTGGACGGCTTTTGTATGGCGTGGTTGTGTTGTACGAATGAAGTCATCATAAGAGATGTCTAGCTTTTTCCAAAGGTCTTGAATGCCGAAAATAATTTTATCGACGAATTCAATTTCAGAAACGCCTGCTTCTTTCGCTTTTTCTTGGATTTTTTGTCCGTGTTCATCTGTTCCTGTTAAGAAGTAAGTGTCAAACCCTTGTAGTTTTTTATAGCGAATCATAGCATCGCTGGCTACAGTTGTATAGGCATGACCAATGTGTAAGTTGCCACTTGGATAGTAAATCGGTGTGGTTAAGTAAAATGTTTTCTTGTCTTCAGCCATGTTGGGCTAAGCCTCCTTGAAATTGTTTAAAGATAGGCATAGTATACCATACCTACGCAAAAAATACGAGAAGTGAAAACTAAATGAAAACATTGTGGAGGGTGTGAAATTGTGCTGAGATTCAGTTTTGGCTTTCTGGAGTTTGGTTAGTGCTGATGATTTCTGCGAATCCTTGCGGATTCTTTTTATAATCACTGTTACGGGGCACCGGTGCAAGCCTGTAGTCTTGCACCTTCGAAGCTTCAAACGCGGAGTACGGGACACGTCCCTACTCCGCCTAATTCACATTCGATGCGATTCCCCGTTACTGCGATTATAAAATCCGCAAGCTTCTCCGAAATCATCTACATGGAAAG
Organism: uncultured Streptococcus sp.; assembly: GCA_963515505.1. GTDB lineage: Bacteria > Bacillota > Bacilli > Lactobacillales > Aerococcaceae > Granulicatella. Next base: position 4,627 of record CAUPXN010000053.1, on the reverse strand, counting down.
CCAACTGAATTGAGTTTAATTTTACCTCTCCACAATGTTATTTTCTTCTCGTATTTTTTGGGAGGTAGGTAACAGTAAATAATTTCAGGAGGCGGGCCCGCTGGAGACAAGGAAACTTTATGGGAGAATAAGGAAAAAGAGAAGGTTGGGAGACCTTCTCTTTGAATGGAGATAACAGGGTTTATTTATTTTTTCTTACGATTTAGAATCGCGTTTAGAATAACGGCTAGTAAGCTGGCCATCACAATGCCGTTTGAGAAGAACATTCTTAATTCTGTTGGAAAACTAATAAAGAGATTGCTATTATTAAAGCCCACGCCGACCGCAATAGAAACTGCAGCGATAAGGAAATTATGCTCGTTATTAGCAAAGTCTACTTTCGCCAACATTTGCATTCCTTGAAGCGATACGAAACCAAACAGTACAATCATCGCTCCACCGATAACAGGGTCTGGAATAATTTGTGCTAAAGCGCCAAATTTTGGAAGTAAGCCTAACAACACTAAGAATCCAGCTGCGTAGTAAATTGGAAGTCTTGTCTTAATTCCTGACATTTTTACTAAACCAACGTTTTGAGAGAAGCCTGTATATGGGAATGTATTAAAAATCCCACCAAGTAAAACGGCAATCCCTTCCGCGCGGTATCCGTTACGAAGACGTGTTTCATCGATTGGATCTTGCGTAATATCAGAAAGCGCTAAGTACACCCCTGTAGACTCTACCATGGAAACCATCGCAATGATACACATCATGATGATGGAAGTCACCTCAAAGGTTGGAGCTCCAAAATAGAAAGCAGTCGGAACATGTAAGAGCGGTGCTGCGCCAACAGGAGCAAAACTCACTAATCCCATCATTGTCGCAAGTACAGTTCCCACAACCAACCCGATTAAAATCGAAATCGACTTTAAGAAATCTTTCGTAAAGATATTGACTAGTAAAATAATGAAAACCGTAATGAGTGATAAGGCTAAACTTTGTGGCGTTGGATCAGAAGTATTTCCTCCCATATTTCCGATAGCCACCGGAATGAGCGTTAGACCGATAGTCGTAATGACTGAACCGGTAACGATGGCTGGGAAGAATCGTGCCAATTTGGAGAAAACGCCAGAAATCAGAACGACGAAAATCCCTGATACGATTAATGCCCCGAACATCGCTCCACTACCATGACTTTGCCCGATAATCGTTAATGGCGCCACCGATTGGAAGGCTACCCCTAATACGACTGGAAGCCCAATTCCAAAATGTTTTTGTAACTGAAGTTGAAGAAACGTTGCTAAGCCGCACATGAAAATATCTGTTGAAACCAAGTACGTTAATTGTTCGCTGTTATATCCGAGAGCTTTCCCAATCATCATTGGTACAAGGATCGAACCAGAGTACATAGCTAATAAATGTTGCAGCCCGAGAACCATGGCTTGAGAGTGTTTTTCTTGTTGTTGCATTATAAGTCTGCCTCCTTAAATACGACCTGTCCATTTTCAAAACGTTCTAATCGCGCTAGTGAAAAGACTGGGATGCCTGTTTTTTCTAAGAGCTCACGTCCATCTTGGAATGATTTTTCAATAACGATTCCGATGGCTTCCACTTTAGCGCCGGCTTGTTCAACAATCTCAACGAGTCCTTTTGCGGCCTGTCCATTTGCTAGGAAATCGTCGATGATGAGGACTTTATCCTGTTGGGAAAGATACTTACTTGCGATAGAGACAGTATTTGAGACTTGTTTTGTAAATGAGTAAACTTCAGCAGTGAGGATGCCTTCGTTCATCGTGATGTTCTTTGATTTCTTCGCAAAAATCATCGGAACCCCAAGTGCGTCCGCTGTATAAAGCGCTGGAGCAATTCCAGATGCTTCAATCGTTACAACCTTTGTAATACCCGCAGTGGCAAACTTGTCCGCAAAGACTTTTCCAATCTCTTTCATCAAGTTCAAATCCACTTGGTGAGTGAGAAAAGAATCCACTTTAAGGATGTTTTCGCCTAAAACATAGCCATCTTTTAGAATACGTTCTTCTAATGTTTTCATAAGTCCTCCTTAAAAATAATCGACAGAAATAAATGCAACTCCAACTTAGGTCAAAAACCGTACATTCTTAAACCGTTCGTTAGGATAGTTATGATTTTACTGTTTTTATTTTTAAAATTCAACTATAAGACCTGTATTTTTTAAATTTTCACGAACGATATATAAAAATTGTCTCACAACGTTCATTTTTAACGGCTGAAACACAAAAAAACGAGCAGGAAAACCTGCTCGTCTAAACGTTACGTTTTAGATTATTTTTCTTCTGCTGTCTTATTTGTTACAAATACGATTGCACCAATTGTAGCGAAGATTGCTCAGTAAGTGTTACGAATTGAACCAGTGTTTGGTAATTCAAAGCTTGGTGTAGTTGTTCCAGGAATTAGAGTATATAGTAATCGTTACAAGACAATCTTTATTTAAAAAAACTTACTAAAGATAATCATAAAATAGACGATATCACTATGGTAAGAAAACATGTAGTATTCTAACTCCTAAAATTTCTATGCATTAATTCCTTTTTCTGGCTCTGTAGCCTCATCTTGTTTGAACGCCCAAAAACGTTGTCCCACGTAATTTAATAATACAAATAATCCCATGCCAATCCCGAGTGCGATATTTCCTTGTAATTTTTCTCCTGCTCCTTGGAAAAGATACAAGGCTAATGGTTGCGCAACCCCATAAGCTATTAAATAACATACGGTCAAGTTAATCGCGAATCTGATAATGGCTTTTTGGCTAGTTTCCTTCACTTCAAATGTGTACTTTTTATTAAGGAAGTAACTAAGAATTCCTCCAAATAAGTAGTTCATCGCTGAAGAGAACCAGTGCCCCAAATCTAGTATGTTATAGCAGTAAAACATAATGGCCATACCGAACAATGTATTTATAATTCCAACGGCGATAAATTTTAAGAATGTCTTATCAAATATTTTGAGTAGTTTATTTTTCAAATTGTTGCCTCCATTCCTAATGGGTGTATTATACACCTGTTTTGACAAAAAAACACAACTTACGAAAAAATCATCATAAGTTGTGCCATTATTTTTCTAACTATTTCCAAAGATTACTCTTCTTCGTCTTCTTCGTCGAAATCTTTGTCTAAATCTTCGTCGTCGATGATAATTAAGTCTTCTTCGACACTTGTTTCGTCTACTAAGTCTTCATCAGCACCTAGATCGTTTAAGTCAGAGCGGTAAGCATCGATTTCGTCTTCTTCATCTACATCGTCTTCAAGATCCACATCGATATCGTCGTCTAAGTCATCGCTATCAAGATCTTCGTCATCAAGAAGTTCTTCATCTTCTGGATCATCATCGTTGTAGTCGATAAGATCGTCGCTACCAAACGCGTTAACTTTCTTACGTTTCTTACGAGGTTTCTTCACTTCTTCGTCTTCCATAGATGTCGCAATTTCTTCATCGATAGAATCGATTGGATACCAAGCACGTAATCCCCAACGGTTATCTCCAAGTGAGATAAAGCTTCCGTCGATATTTAAGTCTGTATAGAAGCGAGCCATACGTGATTCTAACGCTTCGTCGCTTAATTCCATGTATTCTTGAATTTCTACTAATAATTGGTTGAAATCTAAAACTTCATTCTTAGCTTCTAAAATAGCATGCGCTACTTCGACCATTGATAATTCGTTTTTATTAATGCCATCGAGTTTCTTTAATTCCAATGGTTACACTTCCTTTCCGGTTCATCTTAAACAGTATAGCACAGATTCTTCATATTGTGCTACTTTAGAGAGATTTTTTATGCATTTTCCCCTGTTTGTAAATGGAACGTCACAAGCGATCTTGTAATCAGCTGTCTTTGTTGGAATAACTGATATTCTAAAACTACTAGCACCGTCTCTTCTGCTTCTTCCACGTGTAGTTGTCTTGTCTGAATATCAAAATGCATTTGACGACCAGCACCTAATTCATAGATTCCTTTCGTCGCCTTTGTTTTATTAAACTCCATCTTACTACGCGCATCGCCTTGTCGATGAAGTGTCACATGCGGCACTTCACCTGTCGTATCGACTTCTACTTTCACACGCGTATTTGTTTCATACTCTACATAACTAAACACAAAACCAGAGTCCTTACGAAGACGCGTCGCATCCGCAAGCATGCGCTGCTTCATCGTTTCCCCGCCTTGACTTAATACCGTTTCAATCGTTAACTTCACATTCCATCCCCCTCTCGTTTACTTTCCTTCTCCCTTTCAGGATTTTTATCGGGCAAGCAAACTCTGCATTGCAAACCCCTATTCCAAAAAGGTTTCTAAATTCAAAAAGTTTTTTGATAGCGAAGAACTCTAAGGCCCTTTTTGAGGGTGGAGAACCTTTCGGATGTTATAAAAACAGTTATGGGAATTCGTATTAAATGCGAATTAGAGGGCGTAAGGAAATTTTCCCTACGCCCTCTTTGAGGCTTTAAAGGTGAGAGACCTAGGCTCGAACCGGTACCTCATAACAGTTTTTATAACAGCAATCCGAAAGGATTCGACCCCCAAAAAGGAGCCGAAAAATTCGTAGCCATCAAATATATATCTTTTAGTATTTCGCTAACTCTTGTTGTAATAGTTGGTTTACAACGCCAGGGTTTG
>CAUPXN010000052.1:0-8523 GCA_963515505.1 uncultured Streptococcus sp. | reverse complement strand
GGAGGTTCTCCTGGTGGGACTGCCGGTGGGGTGAAGACGACAACCTTCTTAGTGGTTCTCTTATTCATTCGCTCGGAAGTGTACGATGAAGGGATGATTCAATTTAGACACCACAGTATTTCGCAAGAGATGGCCAGAAAAGCCTTAACGATTTTTATCGTATTTACAACACTCATTCTAACGAGTGTGTTCTTGCTCAGTTTAACGGATCCAGAGGTGCCACTTCTATATACCTTATTTGAAACTATTTCAGCGGTATGTACAGTAGGGGTAACCGCAAATTTAACACCAACCTTATCCTTCCTTGGAAAGATTATTATTATGCTGTTGATGTTTATTGGCCGTATTGGACCGTTGACCGTACTATTAAGTTTTTCAAATCGAAAGAAAAAAGCACTCGATATGAAGTATTCCAAAGCGCCATTATTAATTGGATAGAAAGTAGGGATTGTAATGAGAAAGACAGTTGGGATTTTAGGACTAGGTGTGTTTGGGATGACGATTGCCAAACAGCTTAGTGAATATGATTGCGACATTATTGCCATTGATCGTGATGAAACAACCGTTAACCGTATTGAACCACTTGTCACAAAGGCAGTCATTGCCGATGTGACAGACGAAGAAGTCTTAAAAGAAATTGGAATTGGCGACTGCGACACAGTAGTGGTAGCTACAGGGTCTAGTCTAGAAGCGAGTATTCTAGCCGTGATGCATTGTACGAAACTTGGTGTTCCAGAAATTATTGCTAAAGCAAAGGGCCGTACGACAACAGAAATCTTAACGAAGATGGGTGCGCAACGTGTCATAAACCCAGAAAAAGAAACAGGAATTCGTCTCGTGAAGAACATTCTTCACCATAAACTGGCCGAAGTGATTTCACTTGATGGAAATATTTCGCTTGTGGAATTTTATCCGCCAAAATCATGGGTTGGAAAACAATTAAGCGATTTAGACTTACGTAAAGATTATGATTTAAACTTAATTGGTTATCGTGAAGGAAAGGACGAATCCTTGAATACAAGAGTATTTGCGGATTTCCTTATTCGTGAAGATGTCATTCTTGTAGCGATTATCGGAACAGATAGTTTAGATAAAGCCACTTTCCTTGAAGACTAATCAACGAGACCAGATGAATCAAAAGCGGTTCATTTGGTCTCTTTTTCTTTAAAAATGGGTTCAAACCCTTTCCAAAGCATGCATTTCATAGTACACTAGGACTATCAACTTTTTAGAAAGTAGGGATTATAATGGCCAATAAAAAACCATTAAGACGTGAAGAAGTTCCAGTGGAATTAACTTGGGACCTTTCCGCAATTTACGAATCTAACGAAGGATTTGAAAAAGACTTAGAATTTGTTAAATCACAAATTCCAGCAGTTGCCGCTGCAAAAGATACAGCACTTAAAGACGGGGAATCATTATTAGCATTCTTAAATCTTTTAAACGTAGTAGACGATAAGATTGAAACAGCTTATGTTTACTCACATTTAAAAGCTGACCAAGATACTTCTAACAATGAAAACCAAGTCTTAAATCAACGTGCGTTCTCAACATACATCGAATTCTCAGGTGCTTCAGCATGGTTTGCTCCAGCAATTTTAGCATTATCTGATGAAGAGTTCGAAGAGTATTTCAAACAAGAACCAGGTCTAGAAGACTTCCGCGTCTTATTAGAAACAGCGCGTATTAAAAAAGGTCACGTGCTTTCAGATAAAGAAGAAGCTTTATTATCTAAAGCAAGTGAAGTATTCCAAGGCGCAAGCAAAACTTTCAACTTATTAAACAACGCTGACATCAAGTTTGACGAAATCACAACTGAAGATGGCGAAAAAGTTGAATTGACAAACGGTAACTACTCAGTATATATCGAATCTAAAAACCAAGATGTTCGTAAGGAAGCATTCGAAACATTATACAAACCTTACATCAACTTGAAAAATACATTCGCAAGCACACTTGGTACAGAAGTGAAAGGTCATAACTTCAGCGCTTTAGTTCATAACTATGACTCAGCTCGCCAAGCAGCACTTGCTTCAAACCAAGTTCCTGAAGAAGTATACGATGCTTTAGTAGAAGTGGTAAACGAAAAATTACCATTATTACACCGTTACACTGCATTACAACAAAAAGCATTAGGCTTAGATGAATTGCATATGTATGATTTATACGTACCAATCACAGGCGACGCTCCAATTAAATACAACTACCAAGAAGCATCACTAGCAAGTGTGGAAGCCTTGAAACCTCTTGGCGAAGAGTACCACGAAATCTTGAAGAAAGCTTACGACGAACGTTGGATCGACGTTGCTGAAAACATCGGTAAACGCAGCGGTGGATATTCAAGTGGAGCATACTCAACAGCACCATACATCCTATTGAACTGGCATGATGAATTATCAAACTTCTTCACATTAGTTCACGAGTTAGGACATAGTGCACACAGCTACTTCACTCGTAATACTCAACCAAAACAATACGGAGATTACTCAATCTTCTTAGCAGAAATTGCTTCTACAACAAACGAAAACATCTTAACAGATTACTTGTTGAAGAAACATACAGATAAAGAAGCGCAAAAATACATCTTAAACAACTATTTACACCGCTTCAAATCAACAATTTTCCGTCAAACACAATTTGCGGAATTCGAACATAAGATTCACGTAATGGACCAAGAAGGCCAACCATTAACACAAGAATCAATCGCAAAAGTGTATGGTGAAATTAACGCGAAATACTATGCAAATGTCATCCAAGATGAACAAATCGCATACGAATGGGCACGTATCCCTCACTTCTACATGAACTATTACGTATTCCAATACGCAACTGGTATGGCTGCAGCAACTGCTTTATCAGATAAAATCTTACATGGTACTCCAGAAGATTTAGAAGCTTACTTAAACTACTTACGTGCAGGACGCAGCGACGCTCCAATCGAAGTAATGAAAAAAGCTGGCGTAGACATGACGAAGAAAGACTACTTATACGACGCATTCGACGTATTCGAAAAACGCTTAGCACAACTTGAGGCTTTAATGAGTGAATAACAAAACAAACTCCGAGAGTTCTTACTCTCGGAGTTGTTTTGTTATATAGGGTAAATAAAGAAAACTCCTCCGAATGGAGGAGTTTATTTCGTTTAACGATTCATATTCACGACTTTTGCTAAGTTGTGGCGTGAGCGAACTTCTACAAGTCGTTTGCCTTCTGGGCATTCAGGAAGAGGCTCACCATTACAAATTTCACTAATGGTATCCGCCGTAATACTGTTCGCCAGTAAGATTCCATAAGAATGATTTGAATTATCGAAGATGACAAGAGAAGGAGTGTGCGTTACATTCATCTCTTGGGCGATTTGTAAGTCGCGGTCGTACGCTGTTTTCACAGCAGGACTGGCTTTATCTTCGTAAAACATTTTCTTATCAATTTCAATATTATCTAAAATTTCATCTAATAACTCTTTGCTATAGTTACGATTGTGATGATGAATTTGGTGTTGCAATTCAAATAAGAATTGACGACCTGGACGTTTTCCTTGTAAGAGGGCAGCTTTATAAGAAAGAGCCGCATCATAAATTCTAGTATAGATTTCGTTTCTTAAATCTAAATCCGTTTCATCGAGTTTTTGGTTTTTCATATATTGATCAACCGTTTGTAAATTATGAAACGTTACGAATTGGTAATGTACCTTAAACTCAGAATTACGAACAAATTTTAATAGTTCATTTTCACAGCGATAACAATATGATCCCAATGGATTCACGAATAAATATAATTCGAAAATCTTTTCGTGTGAAGTGCGTTCTGATAGATTCTTTGTTTCTGAAGTACTCAAAATCCTACACCCCTGTTCCCTAACTAACTTTGTAACATCATTGTAACATAGTTTGTTGAAATGTCAGAATAATTTGCACAACGCGTGACATTTGTGCTTATCTCGTGGACAATGCACGTTTAATTTTACTTTCTGCTTGGCGTCTCTCGATATTATATTTGGCTAAAATGCCTAAGAATACCGGTTCGCCGAGCTCGAGACTACGAACTTCCATTTCCATCTCAAAGTCGACCTTGCCGTTGTAGTGACTCTCGTCTAGAACAAGCCATTCATTCTCAGAGAGGGCGCCTTCTAAGCGATGCGTGGTAAGAAGGGCCGTTTGATTCACGGTTTGAATTGTAATTCCATTATCTTCCAATGCCTCCTGAAGCGAAGTTGGAAGCGTGAATTGTTTGTCATGATTATATGCATTCAGAATATCTACGGGAAGAACTTCAGTATACTCAAGCACCTCTAAGCTACTTTGAGGAATCTTTAGCGTGATTTCACCGGTTTCTTTTCCTTCGACAATGCGAATGCGAAGGGCCATTTTATGTTCATGGAGGAGACCTTCATAGTCGTAGTAGCTATTGGTCTGCGTAACGTCTTTTGTAAAGACTTCTTTATAGTCGTTTACGAGTGCGTCGTATTGTTCTTTTGACAGTAAGTTTTTAAACTCTTTTTCAATTTCTGGCATAACCGTTCCTCCTTTAGTGTTCTATTGTAGCTCATTTTATTACAGATTTGAAAAAAATCGCCTTAATTTGTCATGATTCCTTATAAAATATGGTATGATAGAGAACGGAAATGAAAAAAAGTAGGTGAAAATATGGAAACATGGGAAACACCCCTAGTAGAAGACTGGGAAGCCTTTCTAGCTCCGTATTATCAAGCAATAGAGGAATTAAAAATAAAATTAAAGGGAATTAGACGCCAGTATCGTCAGGAAGGAAAGCATGCACCGATTGAATTTATCACGGGCCGTGTAAAGACTCCAGAGAGTATTCTAGAAAAGATGCAAGTTCGTAATATTCCTAGAGAAGACTTCCTTGAAGGCGTACAAGATATTGCAGGGCTTCGTATTATGTGTCAGTTCGTCGATGATATTTATGAAGTAGTTCGCCTGATTCGTCAGCGTAATGACTTTGATATCGTGATTGAACGTGACTATATTCAAAATAAAAAAGCGAGTGGCTATCGTTCATACCATATCGTGTTGGAATATCCCGTGCAACGAATCGAAGGAGAAACAAAGATTCTTGTGGAAATTCAAATTCGTACACTTGCGATGAATTTCTGGGCAACGATTGAACACTCATTGAACTATAAATATAAAGGGGAATTCCCTGATACGATTCATGAGCGTTTGGAACGTGCAGCAGAAGCGGCGTTCTTGCTTGATGAAGAGATGTCTCAAATCAGAGAAGAGATTCAAGAAGCGCAATATATTTTTGCGATTAATAAAGAAAATCAACGAAAACGAAAGAAACGGAGGGAATCATGATGAAAGTCGGTTTATTCGGAAATCAAACAGAAAAAACAAAAGAAGTCATGAATACCTTCGACCGCTTATGTCAAGAAGGCTGTTTTGTACGTGATGATGAGCATCCTGATGTGGTGATTACAGTTGGGGGAGACGGGACGCTTTTAGGCGCCTTTCACCGTTACCGCAATCAACTAGACAGCATTCGTTTTGTGGCCATCCATACTGGGCACTTAGGGTTCTATACGGATTGGCGTAACTTCGAAGTGGATCAATTAATCGAGTCATTGAAACAAGACAAGGGAGAGCGTGTGAGCTATCCATTGCTCGATGTGAATGTGAAATTTAAGAGCGGAGATGTTGTTCGTTATGCAGCCTTGAATGAGGCAACATTGCGTAAAGTAAATGGCACGCTTTTATGCGAAGTGTATATTAATGGCGAGTTATTTGAAAACTTCCGTGGAGATGGGCTTTGTGTGGCGACACCAACTGGGTCAACAGGCCTTAGCAAGTCTCTAGGGGGAGCCGTTGTTCATCCGCGTGCAGAAGTGATGCAGATGACTGAAATGGCGTCAATCAATAATCGTGTGTATCGTACACTTAGTTCGCCAATGATTTTTGCTAAAGATAATGTCTTAACACTGCGTCCTGAAAGTAAAGAGGGCATGGTGATGGCGATTGACCATTTAACGTATGATGCCAATGAAATTGAAGAAATTCAATTACAAATTAGTGGGGAGCGCATTTCATTTGCGGCGTACCGTCATACACCGTTCTGGGATCGTGTGGAAGATGCGTTTATCGGTTCGCGTGAAGTGAACTGTCGTGGAAATGAGGAAGTCCGTTGATTTTAACGTGGAATTACCCATACGAGTATCCGATGATGATGCGGTCTTTCTTGCAAGAAGTCGGGATTTCAAGAACATTTCTTGCCCATGTGAAAACGCATGGAGACCTTCTTGTTAATGGGCGTCATGAGATTGTCTTAAAGACGCTTCAGCCTGGCGATGTGCTAACGATGGTCATTCCACCGTCTGGAGAACATGAGACCGTGATTCCAAGCGAAGTGCCGATTGATATTTTGTATGAGGATGATTATTTACTCATTATCAATAAGCCTGTAGGGACGGCTTCGATTCCGTCGAAATTGCACCCGGACCATTCCATGGCCAATCGTGTAAAAGGGTATTATAAACGTCGTGGCTATGCAGACCAAATTACTCATGTGGTAACGCGTCTTGACCGTGATACAACGGGAGTGATGATGTTTGCCAAGCATCGCGTTGTACATGCATGGATGGACCAAGCCTTACGAGATAAAACCATTCAGAAGAAGTATTTAGCGATAGTACATGATACAGCTGCGCTAGAAGAACATGGCATGATTGATGCACCGATTGGTCGACATGAAGGGTCGATTATTAATCGTTGTGTATCAGAAGATGGAAAACCATCGCTAACCGAATATTGGAAGAAAGAAACGCTTGTTGGAGCGAACCTTGTCGAGATTTTATTGCACACTGGGCGCACGCATCAGATTCGTGTTCATTTCTCATGGCTAGGGGCACCACTTGTTGGAGATGATTTATACGGTGGGGTAAAAGACGAGATATTAGACCGTCAAGCCTTGCATTGTCACTCACTCACGTTTATTCATCCAATGACGAAAAAAGAAATTACCATTGTGGCACCACTGCCCAAAGATATGGACGAGTGGATTAAAGCTCACAAGCAATAAAGAGAGGAGAATCACCATTGAGCGAAATCGTATATGAATTTGAAGATATTTTAGAGCAAATTCAGCACACCTTGGCTACGGAAGATAAGCAACAATTCCGTGAGATTTTCTTTGAGAATCATACGTACGACCAAGCGCAAATTTATTTAAGTTTAACGCTGGAAGAACGTAAATTAGCCTACCAATTTCTGACTCCTGAAGAAATGGCAATGGTGTTCGAACTATTAGAAGAAGATGTAGAAGACGTTGAAAAATATTTAAGTGAAATGGACGAAGCCTATGTCTCACGAATGCTTGCGGAAATGTATTCCGATAATGCGGTAGACGTGTTGAAGCAAGTAGGAGAAGAAAATGTCCGCACCTACTTACGCTTGATGCCACATAAGACGGCGGCAGAACTCCGTCAATTATTAAACTATGATGATGATACTGCAGGGGCGATGATGACGACTGAATTTATCGCAGTGCGTGAATCAGATACCTTAAAAACAGCGATGGCAACAGTAAAACGTTTCGCCGAAGATGCTGAAACAATCTACTATGTGTATGTGACCGACGATGAAAATCATTTAACAGGGATTCTTACGTTGAAAGACTTGATTGTGAAACCAGACGAAAAACTCGTCAAGGATATCATGATTGACCGTGTCGTAACCGTGCACGTAAATGATGCGCAAGAAGAAGTAGCCCAAACGATTAAAGACTATGACTTCCTTGCCATCCCAGTAGTCGATGATACGAATACGTTAGTTGGGATTATTACCGTCGATGATGCGTTAGACGTAATCGAAGAGGAAGCGACAAGTGATTATTCTGGTCTTGCCGGGGTAAATGTAGATGAAGCGCACCAAGGCGTGTGGGCTGGGATTGTTAACCGTTTGCCAGGAATTATGACACTTCTCATTATGGGGACTGTGACGGCGTTCCTTTTCAGACAATATGAGCCTCTGATTCAACAAGCAAGTATTTTTGCAATCTTTATTACATTAATTACTGGTACTGCCGGTAATACAGGGACACAATCACTCGCGGTTGCGATTCGTAAGATTGGTCTTCATGAGGAAGAACAATCTTTCTGGAAAGTACTCGTGCAAGAGGGGACAACCGGTCTTGGTATCGGATTGATTTCTGGGGTCGTTGTGTTTGGAATTGTGAGTCTATGGCTAGGGAATATTGTACTTGGTGGCATTATCGGATTTGCGATGTTCGCTTCGATTTTCGTGGCGGCATTAACAGGGACTTGTATTCCATTTGCGTTGGAGAAATTTAACTTTGATCCTTCGATTGCCAGTGGACCATTTATTACAACCGTAAATGACTTAACATCCGTTTTGGTGTACTTCACGATTGTGAGTCAATTTATTTCAGTGTATTTAGCTAAATAAAAAGGCTCTTTGTCAAATAGTGTTGATGAAGAATTTTAGGAAGGAATTAAGCAACTAATTGTTGCTTAATTCCTTTTTGTTTTGGGCCAAACATTTTTGT
>CAUPXN010000051.1:0-8734 GCA_963515505.1 uncultured Streptococcus sp. | reverse complement strand
GAACTAAATCCTTCGCTTAAATTAATTGTCTAACTTTTTGGGGTCAGTACAATCTAGGTGCTCTTTAATTTTGTACTCTTAAATAACTGCGCTTTGATTTATACGCAGTGGTTTATTGACGTTCTTTTCATCACTCATGATTCAAGAACGTCTAATAAACTTTGCGGGCGAAAGACGACGAAGCAGAATATTCTTGCACTGTAAAAATATTCTTTACTTCTGTCTTTCTGCCATTCTGTATAGTTGAACTCGGGCCCACAGGACTGCAAAACTTCGCACTGTGAAGGATTTTCCAACGTTCCATTTCTAAGCGCGATGTCTCACATCCTGTTTATTAAATTTGTATTAATTGTCGTAATAATTTTGACAATTCGGTTGTAAGAAAGTGCTTTCTGTGATAAAGTTAACGATAGGAGGAAGACGATGAAGAACGAAATGCAAGATTTTTTAACGTATTTAAAAGTTGAACGACGTTATTCGCCAGAGACGATTCATGCGTATGACCGTGATATTCAACATTTTTATGACTATTTGACAGAAGTTCCAATTCATTCTTGGAATGATGTCACAGTCGTTGATGTTCGAATTTATCTTGGTGTATTGCACCGCGAAAACTATAACCGTTCGAGTATTTCTCGTTTTCTTTCGAGTTTACGTTCGTTTTATCATTTTCTTGTCGAAAGAAGCATCGTAGAAACAAATCCTTTTGCGTCTATCAGTTACAAGAAGGGTAAAATGCGTCTGCCTGAATTCTTTTATGAGGATGAAATCGAAAAATTTATTGATTCAATCGATGGAAATCAGTCTTTAGACCAACGTAATAAAGCTCTAGTAGAAGTATTATATGCTACAGGTATGCGTGTCAGTGAGTTAACGAATTTAACTCTTGAGCAATTAGACCTTGAAAATAGCATTATTCTCGTCATTGGTAAAGGTTCTAAAGAACGCTATGTTCCGATTGGTGACTTTGCAAGGACGGCCTTAGAAACGTATCTTGAAGAAGGACGCAAAGACTTGATGGCGAAAGAACGTAAGGACCATTCCTACGTGTTTGTAAATCATTTAGGCGATCCACTGACGACTAATGGGGTTCGTTATATTTTAGAAAAACTCATCCAAGAAAGTGGTCTGACACTTAAAATTCATCCGCATATGCTTAGACACACGTTTGCGACTCATTTGTTAAATAACGGTGCGGATATGAGAACAGTGCAAGAACTTCTAGGACACGTAAGTCTTAGTTCGACTCAAATTTATACACATGTGACAAAAGAAGCTCTTCAACAAAATTACCAATTATATTTTCCAAGGTCTAAAGCTGGGAAGAGTGAATTTGATGCAAGTGCCTTTAATAAGAACAATGGAGGAAAATCATGACTACAATTTGTGCAGTAAAAAAAGATAACCAAGTTGCGATGGCTGGTGACGGCCAAGTAACAATGGGTGAAAAAGTGATTATGAAAGGAACCGCTCGTAAAATCCGTCGTATTTTCGACAATCAAGTACTTGTTGGATTTGCGGGTGGCGTTGCAGATGCAATCACTTTAGAAGAAATGTTTGAAGATAAACTCAAACAATTTAAAGGGAACTTACAACGTGCTGCTATTGAAATGGCAAAACAATGGAGAAGTGACCGTGGTTTACAAAAATTAGAAGCGATGTTAATCGTGATGAATAAAGAACAAGTTCTACTTGTTTCAGGAACGGGTGAAGTCATTGAACCAGACGATGGAATTCTAACAATTGGTTCTGGTGGAAACTTTGCTTTAGCAGCTGCTAGAGGGCTCCTAAGATTTGGAGATTCGAGTTTAACAGCAGAAGATATCGCTCGTGAAAGTTTAAAAATCGCTTCAGAAATTGATATTTTTACAAACGATAATATCATTACTGAAACGTTAGCGTAAGGAAGTGGTTGTATGCAAGCAAATATTAGTAAAACACCAAGAGAAGTGGTGTCCGAATTAGATCAATTTATCGTTGGTCAACACGATGCTAAACGTGCTTTAGCGGTGGCTCTTCGAAATCGTTACCGTCGTTTATTATTAGACGAAGAAATGAAAAAAGAAGTGACACCAAAGAATTTATTGATGATTGGACCTACTGGGGTAGGTAAAACTGAATTAGCTCGTCGTCTTGCTAAATTAGTCGATGCGCCATTCGCAAAAGTGGAAGCCACTAAATTTACGGAAGTTGGTTATGTTGGACGTGATGTAGAATCGATGGTTCGTGACTTAGTCGAAAACGCGATTCAAATCGTTACTAAATTAAAACAAGAAGAAGTTAAACCTCAAGCGTTTGATAAAGCCGTTAAGAAATTAGCGAAGATTTTAAAACCAGGAATCATGAAGAAAGTATCAAATCCGCAACAAGATTCACTTTTTAGTATGTTCCAACAAATGGGAATCCAAAATCCTGGATTAGAACCTGAGATGAAAGAAGAAGTCACTGAAGAGATTGCTCAAAAACGACGCGATATTGAGCAACAATTAAGAAACGGCCTCCTTGATTCTAAAGAAGTGACGATTGAGTTAACAGAGAAACCAATGCGTATGGCTGGCTCTGGAAACCAAATGGAACAGATGATGCAAATTCAATCTGTTCTTGACCAAATGACTCCTAAAAAGAAAATTAGCCGTACTGTTACGGTGAAAGAGGCGTTAGAATTATTAACGGAGGAAGAAGCTAACAACTTAATCAATCAAGAAGATATGCATGCAGAAGCATTAAAACTAGCTGAAACTTCTGGGATCATCTTTATCGATGAGATTGATAAGATTGCAGCTAAAGGCCATAACGGTGGTGAGGTTTCTCGCGAAGGGGTTCAACGTGACATCTTACCAATTGTTGAAGGAAGCCAAGTGAATACGAAGTACGGTGTGATTAATACAGACCATATCTTATTTATCGCATCTGGTGCCTTCCATGTGGCTAAACCAAGTGATTTAATGCCGGAATTACAAGGTCGTTTCCCAATTCGTGTTGAATTACAAGATTTATCTAAAGAAGACTTCGAACGTATCCTAACGGAACCTAAGAATGCATTATTGAAACAATATAAAGCCTTACTAGCAACAGAAAATGTAGAAGTCATCTTTACAAAAGAAGCCGTCTCAAAACTGGCTGAAATTGCTTTTGAAGTGAACAGTACAATGGAAAATATCGGTGCTCGTCGTCTTCATACGATTTTAGAAACAGTACTTGAAGAATTGTTATTTGAAGCGCCATCTATGCAAATGGGAAGCATTCAAATTACAGAACAATATGTTGAAAGTAAACTAAATGCGATTCGTGAGGATCAAGATTTAACGAAATACATTTTATAAAAAAGGAGAATACACTTGTGCGTACAATATTAGCTGATTTACGAAAAATAAACGAGATTGTGCAATACGACAACGTGTGGAGAGACTCAGAAACTGCTGACTTACCCTTTAATAAGTTAACGGAAATTTTAGGATCTTTATTAAAAGTCGATTTATATATTGCTTCAATCGATGGGAGAATGCTTGGGATTCATGATGAGTTCCAAGTGAATAACGATCGTATGAAAGAATATAAGGATAATCGTCAATTTCCAGACTTCTATATGAAAGAATTGACGACCTTAAAATTCACAAAGGAAAATATTCCGGTGACCGATAATTTAACGATTTTCCCGGTTGAATTACACGATAACTTCCAAGAAGCAATGACAACGGTAATTCCAATCTACGCTTCTGGTAAGCAACTGGGATTTGTTGTGATGGGGAAAGAGGGGCAACCTTTCTCTACAGATGATTTAATCTTGGCTGAACATGCAGCCACAGTAATCGGGACTGAAATGCTTCATTGGTATACACGTAAGATTGAACAAGAAAAACGTGAACAACAAAATGTCCACCTTGCTCTTAACTCATTATCTTATAGTGAATTAGAGGCTATTAAAGTGATTGTAGGTTTGTTTGATGGAATGGACTTACGTTTCACAGCTCTTAAAATCGCTCAAGAATACCATATCACTCGTACAGTAATTGTGAATGCAATCCGTAAGCTTGAATCAGCTGGTATTATCGAAAGCAGAAGTTTAGGTACAAAAGGGACATATATTAAAATTAAGAATGAAAATATTAAGTCTTCACTATTGTCAGAATTAAAACACGCGTAAATCGAGGCGATGATTATGGAAAAAATCTTTATTGAAAATGAGTATTTAAAAGTAGGAATCAAGCTGTTTGGAGCAGAACTCACTTCTGTTGTTTCAAAGGAATCAGATGCTGAATACATGTATCAACCCGATGGAATTCATTGGAATAAGCAATCACCGATTCTTTTTCCAAATATTGGAGCGATAAGAGAGAATTCGTTTGTGTATGAAGGAAAGTCATATCCCGCTAGAAAGCATGGGTTTGCTAGAGATTATGCTTTTCAATTAGAAGAACAAGGAGAAAGCTTTGCGACATTCTTGTTAACAGACAAAATGATTGAAGAGGAATATCCATTTAAGTTTGAATTAAGACTTCAATATTCATTAGAGAATAATGCATTACAGATGACTTATAGCGTATCAACGACAAGTCCAGAGTTGTATTTTGCCATTGGTGGTCATCCCGCATTTGCAGTTCCTCTTGAGGAAGGTCTTACTTTTGAAGATTATCATATTCAATTAGAGAGTGAAGCTCCAGTTTCGAAATTGGAGCTAGAAATTCCTTATCTAGCATCTTTAGAGGGTGTTCCTTTTACCGAAGGAGACTTTACGTTGCATCATGATTTATTTACAAATGATGTATTGTTATTTAAATCAAAAGACCCTAAGTTTAAAGGGAAATTGTATTCTCCTAAAGGACAAAGAAGTGTAACGGTTCATTTAAACGGAATCGAAGCAGTTGGTGTTTGGACAATGGCAGACGATTCACCGTTTATTTGTTTTGAACCATGGGATGGTTATCCAGATTTAGCAGGTGATACTACCTTGAATCTGAAAGAAAAGAAAAATATTCTCCGAATCACGAAAGATACACCGTATGAATCATGTGCGACATTTGTATTTGAATAAAAAGAAAAGACACTAAGTATTACTTAGTGTCTTTATTTTTCTTATCCCAAGGCATTGGGACTTTGTTTTCAGTACCATTTAAAATTCGTTGAATGTTGGCTCTATGACGATAAATGATGAAGATATCAATTGCAAGTGCGAATGCTGTTAGCACCCAATCGTTAAAGAGTAGTGATAATAAAACACCTATAGAGATGGTCACCATAGCAGTCAAACTAACCATACGAGTGATTGCAAGCAACACTAGAAAAATGATCAATCCATATAATAATAAGAGTGGTTGGTAGGCTAAAATCATTCCAGCAAAAGTTGCTACGGCTTTACCACCTTTGAATGATGCAAACAGTGGGAAAGTGTGACCAATCACAGCAAAAGATGCAATCCAAAGCGGTGAAATACTTGGTTGTTTGAAGATAGTCATTGCAAGAATTGTTGCTAGAGATCCTTTGAACACATCACAAAATAACACAACAGAACCTGCTTTTGGACCAAGAACTCGGAACGCATTTGTAGATCCTAAATTCCCGCTACCAAATTCGCGGATATCTTTTTGAAAGAATGTTTGTCCAATCCATAATCCAGATGGAATAGACCCGAGTAGGTACGCTACAAGAGCGCCTATTATAAAAGTAAATGACATAAGTCTATTTCTCCTTAAAACAGTCTAGTGACAGTTTAACATAAAAGTTGGTGTCTATACAACGGATGAGAAAGGTTAATTTAGCGCCATTTCTAAGGAGAAATCTTGCGAAAATCGCGAAAAACAAGTATTATAGATAAGATGACAAAAAAAGGAGCGTATTAAATGAGCAAAGTAACGAATCAATATAATGATGATGCGATTCAGGTTTTAGAAGGCCTTGAAGCTGTTCGTAAACGTCCAGGGATGTATATTGGATCAACGGATCACCGTGGACTTCATCATTTAGCTTACGAGATTGTGGATAACGCAGTCGATGAAGCTTTATCAGGTTATGCAACAAAAATTGAAGTTACAATTCATAAGGACCAATCGCTTACTGTAAAAGATAATGGTCGTGGAATGCCTACTGGGAAACACGCTTCTGGAATTCCAACGATTCAAGTTATTTTTACGGTACTGCATGCCGGTGGTAAATTCGGTCAAGGTGGATATAAGACATCAGGTGGTCTTCACGGTGTGGGGGCGTCTGTTGTTAACGCATTGTCAGATTGGTTAACAGTAGAAGTGTTACGTGACGGTACTTTATACAAACAATCGTTCAAAAACGGTGGTGAACCTGTAGGAACAGTTAAGAAAGAGAAAACAAGCCGACGCGGTTCTGGAACTTCAGTAACTTTCTTACCAAGTGATAAAACTTTTTCTACAACAAACTGGTCATATGAAACATTAGCAGAACGTTTAAGAGAATCTGCATTCTTATTAAAAGGTCTTACAATTGTATTGACTGATGAACGTACTGGTGAATCAGAAACTTTCCATTATGAAGAAGGGATTCGCGATTTCATCCAATATTTAAATGAAGAAAAAGATACATTATCTCCTGTAGTTGACTTTGACAGCACAGTGGATGGTGTAGAAACAGAATTTGCATTCCAATATAACGACGGCTATTCAGAAACGATTTTATCTTTTGTTAACAACGTTCGTACAAAAGACGGTGGTACTCATGAAGTGGGAATGAAGAGTGCCTTAACGAAAGCATTTAACGAATATGCACGTAAAGTTGGATTATTAAAAGATAAAGATAAAAACCTTGAAGGCAGCGATGTCCGTGAAGGATTAACTGCGATTATTTCGCTTCGTATTCCTGAAGAGATTTTACAATTCGAAGGGCAAACAAAAGATAAACTAGGGACACCTGCTGCACGTGGGATTGTCGATAATACGATTTCTGAGCAACTAGGTTTCTTCTTAACAGAGAACGGGGAAATTGCGCAAGAATTAATCCGTAAAGCGATTAAGGCGCGTGAAGCACGTGAGGCGAGTCGTAAGGCCCGTGAAGAAAGCCGTAATGGTAAGAAGGGCAAGAAGAAAGAAACACTTCTTTCTGGTAAATTAACGCCTGCGCAAAGCAAGAACCCTAAGAAGAATGAACTTTACTTAGTAGAGGGGGACTCTGCCGGTGGTTCTGCTAAACAAGGTCGTGACCGTAAGTTCCAAGCGATTCTTCCATTACGTGGTAAAGTAATCAATACAGAAAAAGCATCGATTTCAGACATTCTGAAGAACGAAGAAATCAATACGATTATTTATACAATTGGTGCTGGTGTTGGTAGTGACTTCAAGATTGAAGATTGTAACTATGACAAGATTGTTATTATGACCGATGCGGATACCGATGGAGCTCACATTCAAGTCTTACTGTTAACATTCTTCTATCGTTATATGAAACCATTGATTGAAGCAGGGAAAGTATATCTTGCATTACCACCTTTATATAAGATTTCTAAAGGAACTGGTAAAAAACAAGTCGTTGAGTATGCGTGGACAGAAAAAGAACTAGAAGAAAAGACTAAATTAGTTGGAAAAGGCTACTTATTACAACGTTATAAAGGTCTAGGGGAAATGAACGCTGACCAATTATGGGATACGACTATGAACCCAGATACAAGAACGTTAATTCGTGTAGTTATCGATGATAAAGCACAAGCGGAACGTCGTGTAAGTACATTGATGGGGAACAAAGTTGAACCTCGTCGTAAGTGGATTGAACGCCACGTTGAGTTTGGTCTAGAAGAAGATAAAAGTATTTTAGAATCAGACGTAAATGCTATTAGCACAACAGCTAGTCCGAAAAAAGAAGAGAAGAAACCATCAGTTAAGAAAAAAGAAGCAACAATTGATCATGTAGAACAATTGTCGTTACTAGGAGAGGAGGAATAGTATGAGTCAAATTCAAGATATTCAAGAATTGAATCTGGAAGATGTAATGGGCGACCGATTTGGACGTTATTCAAAATACATTATCCAAGACCGTGCTCTTCCTGATATCCGTGATGGTTTAAAACCTGTACAACGTCGTATTTTATATGCAATGTCTATCGATGGAAACACAAGTGATAAACAATTCCGTAAATCAGCTAAGACTGTCGGTAACGTAATCGGTAATTTCCACCCACACGGAGATTCTTCAGTTTATGAAGCAATGGTTCGTATGAGTCAAGATTGGAAGCTTCGTGATGTATTAATTGAAATGCACGGGAATAACGGTAGTATGGACGGAGACCCAGCTGCTGCTATGCGTTACACGGAAGCTCGTCTTTCTAAAATTTCAGAAGAATTACTGAGAGACCTAGATAAGCAAACCGTTGAATTCGTATTAAACTTCGATGATACCGAGGAAGAACCAACTGTACTTCCTGCTCGTTATCCAAACCTTCTTGTAAATGGTGCAACTGGGATTTCGGCTGGTTACGCTACGGAAATTCCAACGCATAACTTAGGAGAAGTGATTGACGCAACCATTCATGCAATTGACCATCCTAAAGCGACTGTGAAAGAATTAATGCAATTTGTGAAAGGTCCTGATTTCCCGACAGGAGGAATTATCCAAGGGATTGAGGAATTGGAACAAGCGTATGAAACTGGACGCGGTAAAGTGGTTATTCGTTCGAAAACGAAGATTGAATCAATTAAGGGTGGAAAATCACAAATTATCATTTCTGAAATTCCATATGAAGTAAACAAAGCTTTATTAGTGAAGAAGATTGATGAAATTC
>CAUPXN010000050.1:0-9383 GCA_963515505.1 uncultured Streptococcus sp. | reverse complement strand
CAGACTCAATCTGTATTAAAGACATGGCTGGGGTATTAACACCTCAAACAGGTTATGAATTAGTAAGCCGTATTAAAGAAAAAACTGATCTTCCTTTAGAAGTTCACACTCACGCTACAAGTGGTATTTCTGAAATGACTTACTTAAAAGTAGCTGAAGCAGGCGCAGACATCATCGACACTTGCTTATCATCATTCTCTGGTGGTACAAGTCAACCTGCAACTGAATCAATGACTTTAGCACTTAAAGATTTAGGTTTCGAAACAGGCGTTGACATGAAGAAAGTGGAAGAAGCAACAGCTCACTTCAACGGCATTCGTGATAAATTCCGTGCAGAAGGAATCTTAAACCCTAAAGTAAAAGATACAGAACCAAAAACATTAATTTACCAAGTACCTGGTGGAATGTTATCAAACCTATTAAGTCAATTAACAGAACAAGGCTTAGCTGACAAATACGAAGAAGTATTAGCAGAAGTGCCAAAAGTACGTGCTGACTTAGGGTACCCACCACTTGTAACACCATTATCACAAATGGTTGGTACACAAGCGGTAATGAACGTGATTTCAGGTGAACGTTTCAAACTTGTTCCAAAAGAAATCAAAGATTACGTTTTAGGATTATATGGACAAGCTCCGGCAGAAATTAATCCTGAAGTGAAAGCAAAAATTATTGGAGATGCAGAAGTTGTGACCGTTCGTCCAGCTGACTTAATCGAAGATCAATTACCAGAAATTCGCGAAGAGATTAAAGAATACGCTAAATCTGACGAAGATGTGTTAATGTACGCACTCTTCCCACAACAAGCAAAAGACTTCTTAGGTCGCCGCGAAGATCCATTCTACGATGTACCATTACAAACAGTAGATGTAACTTTAGACTTACAATAATTTCTAAGAAAGCTGAAAGGCTAGGCTCAGCGCCCGGCTTTTCAGCTTTTTGTGTGCTTTAAACTGTGCTATAATGAGGGGAAAGACAATGCAAAGGAAGTGAAGGAATGGGACGTTTTAGAGAAGATATGGATACTTATAAGAGAAATGATCCGGCGGCAAGAAGCAGCTTGGAAATCGTCTTGACGTACCCAGGATATCACGCAACGGTCTTACACCGGGTGGCGCATTGGTTGCATACAAAGGCGAAAATGAGACTTCTTGCACGGATGGTCGCTGGCTTTAGCAGATTCCTAACGGGCATCGAGATTCATCCAGGCGCAACGATTGGAAGACGATTCTTTATCGACCATGGAATGGGAATAGTCATTGGAGAGACAACGATTATCGGTGACGATGTCAAAATGTTCCATGCGGTGACCTTAGGCGGAACTGGGAAAGATACAGGCAAGCGTCATCCAACCATCGAAAATGGGGTGCTTTTATCAGCACATTCGCAAGTCATTGGCCCCGTAACGGTTGGAGAATATGCCAAGATTGGGGCAGCGGCAGTTGTGTTAGAGGACATCCCTGCTCATACGACGGCAGTTGGGTTGCCGGCACGAGTGGTTCGTGTTCATACACCAGAAGAGATTGAAAAAGATACGACTATCGGAGGAAACTTATGATTCAAATCTACAACACTTTAACAAGACAAAAAGAAGCATTTAAACCGATTGAAGAAGGAAAAGTGAGCATGTATGTGTGCGGTCCAACGGTTTATAACTATATTCATATCGGAAATGCACGTAGTACGGTTTCCTTTGATACGATTCGTCGTTACTTTGAATACCGCGGTTATGACGTGAATTTCGTTTCGAACTTTACAGATGTGGACGATAAAATTATTCGCGTGGCCAACGAAACTGGCATGACGGCTGAGGAAGTCTCTAAGAAATATATCGAAGCGTTCTTTGAAGATACAAATGCGCTAAACGTGAAGAAGGCGACTTTAAATCCAACGGTAATGAACACAATGGATGACATTATTGCCTTTGTAGCGGACTTAGTCGATAAAGGAATGGCCTATGAATCAGAAGGCGATGTGTATTTCATCACTGAAAAATTCAAAGACTATGGGGAACTCAGCGATCAACGCATCGAAGACTTACAAATCGGGGCAAGTAATCGTACAGCCTCAGAAGATGATGCGAAGAAACGCAACCCGCTAGACTTTGCATTATGGAAGAGCGCAAAACCAAATGAAATCAGCTGGAACTCTCCATGGGGCAAGGGTCGCCCAGGATGGCATATTGAATGCTCTGTAATGGCGACAAAACACTTAGGCGATACCATCGATATTCACGGTGGAGGACAAGACTTAGCGTTCCCTCACCACGAAAATGAAATCGCGCAAAGTGAATCAAAAACTGGTAAGAAATTTGCGAACTACTGGATGCATAATGCGTTTGTAACGATGGGCGAAGAGAAGATGAGTAAATCACTTGGAAACTTCGTGCTCGTTCACGACTTAATCCAACAACTTGACCCGCAAGTACTTCGTTTCTTCTTAGCGAGTGCACACTATCGTCGTCCATTGAAATTTAGTGAAGCGGCTCTTCAAGAAGCAGCCGTGAACCTTGAAAAGGTACAAACGACCTTCAAAAATGCTCGCTACCGCCTAGAAACAGCCGTAGATGCATTACCAGAAGATGCAGAACGCTTAGCGAAATTTGCGGCGATTGAAGCAGAATTCCAAAAAGAAATGGATGATGACTTCAATGCGGCAAACGGTATGACTGTGTTATATCAATGGTTGAAAGAATGGAATGTGTATTTAGAACAAGAAGTCGTTTCAAAAGCAGTACTAGAAGCGCTCCTTGAAAAAGCAACGGTTCTATTTGGAATCTTCGGTATCGTTGAAAAACAAGAAGCATTGCTCGATGATGATATTCAAGCGTTAATCGATGAACGTCTTGAAGCGCGTAAAGCGAAAAACTTTGCTCGCAGTGACGAGATTCGTGATTTACTAAAAGAACAAGGGATTGTATTAGAAGACACTCCACAAGGAACACGATGGAGAAGAGAAGCATGACAGAAAAAAACTGGAAGCTGCTAAATGGATTGGCCTTGGCCTATATGGGTGACGGGATTTATGAAGTGTATGTCAGAAATCACGTGATGCAAAAAGGGTTAACGAAGCCAAACCAATTGCACGCGACCGCAACGAAGTTTGTTTCGGCAAAGGCGCAAGCACGCTTGATGCAACAAATGCTGGAACAAGAAAACTTCTTAACGGAAGAAGAATTAGAAATTTACAAACGAGGACGCAATAGTAAGAGTCATACGGTTGCCAAAAATGCAGATGTGGGAACGTATCGTATTGCGACTGGTTTTGAAGCATTAATGGGGTACTTATATTTATCAGGCCAACAAGCCCGACTAGAAGAACTCATTAATTGGTGCTTACAACAAGTGGAAGGTGAATAGCAATATGGCACGAAATGAATATGCACCAAAGAAAAAATCAAGAAACGGAAATCGTCCAGACCGTGGGCGTCCTGAACGTAGTGAAAAGAGACAACGTCCTGCTCGTGAACACGTGGAACGCGTAGAAACTCAAGAAGTAGTAGACTTCGTGTTTGGTCGCCATGCAGTGGTAGAAGCCTTGCAAACGCCGGACCGCGTGAACCGTGTCTTTATTCAAGAAGGAACTTCTGGACGAGATGCTGCAAAAGTCATTGAACTCGCACGTGAAAAGGGTATTCAAGTTCAAACCGTTCCAAAGACGAAGATTGAAGATCTTGTCGGCAATGCCGTTCACCAAGGACTCGTGGCTTCGATTGCAGCCTACGAATATGCCGACTTAGAAGACGTCTTTAAGAAGGCCGAAGAAAAAGGCGAAGATCCATTTATCGTGATTTTAGACGGAGTGGAAGATCCGCATAATTTAGGAAGTATTTTACGTACGGCAGACGCAACAGGCGTTCATGGGATTATTATTCCAAAACGCAGATCGGCTTCATTGACAGCGACTGTTGCCAAAGCCTCAACGGGTGCCATCGAGCATGTGCCGGTTGTTCGCGTGACGAATTTAACGCAGACGATTGAACAATTGAAGGCGCGTGGCATTTGGGTGTTTGGGACCGACATGAATGGAACGGACTACCGCAAATGGAATACAAGTGGCCCTCTTGCGATTGTGATGGGGAATGAAGGAAAAGGCGTCTCTCGTATCGTGAAGGAAAGCGTGGACGAAATGGTGACGATTCCGATGGTGGGACATGTCCAAAGTCTGAACGCGAGCGTGGCGAGTGCCTTAATGATGTACGAAGTCTTCCGTAACCGTTCGTTATAGGAAACGGGGGATGCACATTGAAAAAGCAACTCTATATTATTGATGGCTACAATATGATTGGTGCTTGGCCGGAATTGGTGGCATTAAAGAAGCAAGATGACTTAGAGAGCGCGAGGGATTTACTCATTCAACGGTGCTCGAATTTTCAGAAATTTGAAAATATCGAAGTCTGGATTGTCTTTGATGCGCAGTTCGTACCAGGAATTACCCAGTCATTTGACGAAGCCGAAGTGAAAGTGATTTTTACGGCTGAAGGGGAGACGGCGGATAGTTATATTGAGCGTACCGTATCAGAAATGAATATGCGTCTTGTTCAAGTATCTGTAGCAACCAGTGACTTGGCCGAGCAGTGGCTCATTTTCCAAAAAGGAGCCCTGCGTAAATCAGCTAGAGATTTTTATAAGGAATTAGAAAGTAGTAGGGATAAACAAACGGAGATGGCACGAACTTTCCATCATAAAGGAAGTACGCGTCGAAATCCCTGGAGTGACGCACAAATGGCACTGTTGAATCATTTGCGCTTTAGCTTAGGAGGCAGTGCAAAAAAGAAAAAATAGTGAATTAGCGCATTTCAAATACGCAACTTCACACTTTCTTCATAAATTGTCGTGTGTGATTTCATATTAATAGTGTACAATCTGTGAAGAAAACTTATAATAATTATAATTTAGCTATAAAAAAGGAGTGTATGTCATGCATATCTTAATGATTGAAGATACAGAAGCAGTTTGCGAAATGATGGAGATGTTTTTTGAAAACGAAGGTTGGAAGGCAAGCTTCTATCACGATGGTAAAGAAGGTCTTGATGCGTTCTTAGAAAACCAAAATAAATGGGGCGTTGTCATCTTAGATGTGAACTTACCAAGTATGGACGGAATGCAAATTTGCCGCCAAATCCGCCAAGTGAATCAAACTGTTCCAATCGTAATGCTTACAGCACGCGATTCAGAAAGCGACCAAGTCATCGGTCTTGAAATTGGTGCAGATGACTATGTTGCAAAACCATTCAGTGCCGTAACGATTATGGCTCGTATCAAAGCATTATTACGTCGTACACAACGTGCTACTGTTGCAGACAACACATTTGCTTCAGAATTCGATGTTGAAACAGATCACGTGAAAATCAATACGAAAACACACGAAGCATTTATCGATGGCAAACAAATCGAAAACTTAACACCAAAAGAATTTGACTTATTAATGGTTATGGCGAAACATCAACGTCAAGTATTCACTCGTGAACACTTATTGACGAAGATTTGGGAAGATCCATTCTATGGTGACGAGCGTACCGTTGATGCTCACATTAAGAAGCTTCGCCAAAAAATCGAAGCGGTTGGCCCACACGTAATTCATACAGTTTGGGGCGTAGGATATAAATTTGACGATAGCGAGTTGTAATCCATGAAATACTTTTATCAGCAACTCTTCGGGTTCGTATCCGTGGTGCTGTTAACGATTGCTGCTTGTGGAATTCTTTTCTACAACGTAATGAGTAATAATGTGTATACACAGCGTTCTCAGCAATTGCAGTCGTATGCTAAAGGATTAATTGCGACTGATATGAGCGATGCGGATATTTATAAGTTGGGTACCATTTTACGCGAGGAAAATGTCAGTATAGCGATGTTTGATGAAAACAACGCGATGACCTATCCGTCTAGTAGTTTAGATACAAATTCTGCACTAACAGAGGATGAATTAAATCACTTAAAAAATGGTGCTGCGATTAACTTGAAGGAAGTTCAAATGAACTTTACCGGAGAAGCCGTAGATAACTTAATCACGGTATACTATCCCATTATTAAAAATGGACAGTATAAAGGATATGTGGCTTTAGCCAGTCCGATGAGTCGTATTCAAACCGAAGTACGCGAACTTCGTAATTCGATGTTTATTGCGTTTGGCGCTGCGATTATCATTGGAATTATGATGAGTTTTGTTTTTGCAAACTATCAAACACGTCGTATCAACAAGTTGCGTAAAGCGACGCATAAGATCTCGGAAGGGGACTTCGATGTTCAGCTTCCAGTTGAGAGTCGTGACGAGTTTGACGACTTAATGAAAGACTTTAACAACATGGCGCATTCGCTCCGCGAGTCTGAAAAAGAGGTTGAGCGACAAGAAAATGTTCGCCGCCAATTTATGATGGACGTGGCGCACGAAATGCGTACACCATTGACAACCATGAATGGATTGCTCGATGGCTTGAAATACAATATGGTGCCAGAGTCTCGTCGTGGACGTTCACTGGAACTCATTTCTAGTGAAACACAACGATTGATCAGGCTCGTTAACGAAAACCTCGACTACGAGAAGATTCGTTCGAACCAGATTGTATTAGTGCAACACCGTTTTGCAGCGATTGGAGCCATCCAGACCGTTGTAGAACAAATTCGCGAACTAGCGAAAGTAAAAAATAATACTTTGCGCTATGAATGCGATACAGACTTCAGCGTTTATGCCGACTATGACCGTTTTGTCCAAATCTTGGTGAACATTACAAAGAATGCGAACCAATTTACGGACAACGGGGAAATTCTAGTGAAGGCGTCGAACGAAGGTAAAAAAGCGATTGTCGAGATTTCTGATACAGGTATCGGAATTGACGAGAGCGAAATCAAAGAAATCTGGGAACGTTTCTATAAAGCAGACGTTTCAAGAAAGAGCACGAAGTACGGAGAAAGCGGCCTTGGACTTGCGATTGTGAAGTCGCTGGTAGATAGTCACCGCGGTAAAATCTCTGTAAAAAGTGAAGTTGGCAAGGGAACAACCTTTAGAGTGGTATTTCCTGGCGAAAGTGAATTGTAATTTAAGGAGAACGAACAAGGAGGAAGGAAATGTATTTACTTGGCCCATTCTATCAATGGCTAGTCCAATTATTTGATGGGCGAGTGAATCACCTTCCACTTGTTCGTTTGTTTATTTTCAGTGTAGACCACGCAATCGTCCTGTTTATCGGATGGTTGATTGTTTGGTCTATTTATTTATCTTCACGTAGAAAAGGGGAGATTTCCTGGAAGTGGGAACTCTACCGGAATTTATTTATCTTCTATATTATATTATTAGCGCAACTGACGATTTTTAGAAATACTGATGAGACCTTTACTGTAAAAGTCGTCATGCACCCGCTCTCGGATATTATGTGGGTGCCGTTTGTCGATAGCATCAAGTTATTTATGCAAGGTTCGCTCTTTGCAGCGTATTATAATGTAGTAGGAAATATCGTCTGGTTTATGCCGCTTGGATTTTTCTGCGGACTACTCTATGGCAAAAAAGATGGACAATATCGTTCGCTTTGGTATGGCTTTTGGACGTCTTTTACGATCGAGTTTTTCCAATTTATCTTTTACACCGGCGTCAGCCATATCGATGATATCATCTGTAATGTGTTTGGAAGCTGGATGGGTTTCTTACTGTATCGAGGAATTATGAAATGGAGGGGAAAATAATCTATGGGAACAATCATCGTGAAACAAAAAGCAGCGGGATTGATTAAAAAAGGAAGTCCACTGATTAGTCAGATGGACTTGGCGCAAGAACTTCGCGCAGATGAAGGCGAAGTGGTAAAAGTGTACGACCAACAACGTCATTTCTTAGGAATGGCTTATGTCGGATTCCAAAATAAGGGAGTTGCGTGGGTATATAGCCGTTCGGAAGACGAAGCATTGGATGATGCGTTCTTTAGCGGCATCTTCAAGACGGCATTCGAGAATCGCCGTGCGCTCATTCATTCGGAGGATACGACGACTTTCCGTCTCTTCAACGGGGAAGGCGACGGTTTTGGAGGCGTGACGATAGACTGGTATGACGGTTTTATCGTTGTCTCTTGGTATAGCGAGGGTGTCTATCATTACCGCGACCTTATTTTGACGCAGGCACTCGGTTCATTTGAAGGAGTCAAAGGAGTCTACGAAAAGATTCGTTTCAAGAATGAAGCGGACTTGCCAGAAAGTCAGTTTGCGGGCGGAGTAGAAGCGCCAGAACCATTAATCGTATTAGAAAATGGTGTCAAATATGCGACGTATATGAATGAAGGATTGATGACTGGAATCTTCCTAGACCAACGCGAAGTGCGGGAAACAATTCGCCAGCGTTATAGTGCAGGACGTACCGTATTGAACACCTTCAGTTATACTGGTGCATTTTCTGTGGCGGCAGCGATGGGTGGCGCTAGTAAAACAACTAGTGTGGACGTTGCCAACCGTAGTCTTGAGAAGACAAAAGAACAGTTTGCTATCAACGGGATTGACCCTGAAATGCAACAAATCTATGTCATGGACGTGTTCGATTATTTCAAATACGCCGTGAAGAAACAGTTGAAGTTTGATACGGTCGTCGTGGATCCACCAAGCTTTGCACGTACGAAGAAGAGAACCTTCTCTGTGGCAAAAGACTACGGCAAACTAGTAGCGCAAATCACGCCATTAGTCGCACCAAAAGGAACACTCGTGTTATCTACGAACGCGGCGAATGTGAGCGAATCTCAATTTCAACAAATGATTGAGAAAGGAATTCGCGAAGCAGAAGGCAATCGCAAGTTCCGAATCGTTTTGAAAAAAGGCCTGCCAAGTGATTTCGCAGTTCCAGTAGCTACACCACTCAGTGATTATCTCAAAGTATTCTTTATTGAATTTAACAACTAGCATACCTGCCCAAAATTCACTTATAAGTGAATTTTGGGCAGCTTTTGTACGCATCTCAAACTCCCTGCACAAAATGCGTCCTTATGCCATTTCTGCAGCACGGGAGGGAGTTAGAGGCACCGACATGTCATTTTCATCTTTTGGCACAAATCCCATTGCACCGCGATTTCTAGCAGTTCACTTTTTTGCAAAAAAATCCCATTTTCTTACAAGCCAAAAGAACGTTGCGGTTCTATAGGAATCCTTCACAGTGCGAAGGATTCGTAATGGGGGATAGCAACCAATGTGAATTACTGACTCTAGGGTGAAACCCGTAGAGTCAGTTTGAAGCTTGGTAGGAATTGAGACGATAGGCTCAATCCGGTGCCCCATTACAGTAGCTATGAAGCAACCGCAACAGTTCGAAAGGGCTTGTAAGAAAAAACGAAGTTTTTCTAAAAAAGAATATACTATATAGATTGCATTGCAAATTAAGTTTTGATATAATACCAAAGTGCATGAAAATGCACA
>CAUPXN010000049.1:0-9882 GCA_963515505.1 uncultured Streptococcus sp. | reverse complement strand
GCGATGCGTTAGACTTATCACATGCCTTAGCTTTCAATGCCCCTAAAAAGATTTATGCAGCGAAATACGAAGACTGCCACGACGCAGATATCGTATGTATCACAGCAGGTGCTCCTCAAAAACCAGGCGAAACTCGCTTGGACTTAGTTTCTAAAAACTTAAAAATCTTAAAAAACATCGTAGACTCTATTATGGCGAGCGGATTCAACGGAATCTTCCTAATGGCGACTAACCCAGTAGATATCTTAACTTACGCAACTTGGAAATTCTCAGGACTTCCAAAAGAACGCGTTATCGGATCTGGTACTTCTTTAGATAGTGCTCGTTTCCGTCAAACAATCGCTGAATTAGTCGGCGTTGACGCTCGTAACGTTCACGGATATATCATGGGTGAACACGGGGATACTGAATTCCCAGTTTGGTCACATACAAACGTCGGCGGTTTACAAATTTATGAATGGGTTCGTCAAAATCCACATGTAGATGAAGAAAAATTAGTCGAAGTATTCTTCCAAGTACGTGACGCGGCTTATGAAATTATCGCTAAAAAAGGTGCGACTTACTACGGTATTGGCGCTACTCTAGCACGTATTACAAAAGCTATCTTAAATAACGAACAAGCCATCTTCCCATTATCGGTATATCTTGAAGGTCAATACGGACAAAACGATATTTATATCGGAGCTCCAGCCGTTATTGGACGTGAAGGAATTCGTCAAATCATCGAAATTCCTCTTGCAGACTCTGAACAAGAAAAAATGAACTTATCTGCAAAAACATTGAAATCTATCTTACACGATGCTTTCGAAAAATTAGAAGCAGAAAACAACTAATGAAATCACAAAAACACCGGACCAAGAAAATTCTTGATTCGGTGTTTTCTTGTTCTTAAAATAACGCAAATAGCGGTACAAGTAGAATCGGCATAAAAATGGCTGGCAAGAAGTTTAATACTTTAATCTTCGTAATCCCTAGTAAGTTCATCGCTAAACCAACTAAAAGAACCGATCCAACTGCGGACATCGATACAGTTACCACATCATTCAAATGCGGAGCCACTAGTTGAGATAATCCCACTAAAATTAACTCATATGCAATTACCGCCACTGCTGAAAGTCCAACTCCAATCCCTTCCGTTGCCGCAAGAAAGATAGAAGTAATCCCATCTAATACGGACTTCGTTTGAAGCAGCGTTGTATCTCCAGTAATTCCTAACTGGATAGACCCCATTGTGGCAAGTGCCCCCACGCAGAAAATCATCACTGCTGCAACGAACCCCTCACCGATATTTAAATTGTTTTCTTTGCCTTTTGACGCCTTCTCTTGAAGCCAGTCTGAGAACTTACGTACTCGCTCCTCCATTTGAAGCCCTTCTCCGACAACGCCCCCACATACAAGCGATAAAATCATAATCAAGCTATTCGGGATTTGAATCGCGCCTTTAATTCCGACCAGGAATACACATAGCGCTAACCCTTGCATGATATGTTGCGCGAAACGCTCTGAAATAATGTGTCGTAAAAACACACCCACAAGCGCTCCGATGGCAATTGCTGTTCCATTTATTAATATAATCACTCGAAAAACTCCTTCATTTAAACTGTCACGTGAAGGAATTTCTCTCCTTACACTATTCCACAAACAAACTTTGCGGATCTTCAAAAGGACTTGCGCCGTCCTCTTCTGTTTCGTGTTTTCGCTCTAAGAAGTACACTTCTTCAATCACCACTTCGGTCACATACACCTCTTGATGATTCTTGTTAGTGTAGCGACGGGTGTTGAGTCGCCCTTCCACGCCAATACGGTCCCCCTTTTTGACAAACTTACCGATACGTTCCGCAATTTTGCCCCAGGCGACCACTTGGATAAAGTGTGAATGATACGAATCATCGCTATTGCGGTATACATTTTGTACCGCAATCGTATTATTAAACACACTCTTTCCGGAAGGTTGAAGCTGTTGCACCTCTACCTCTTTGACAACACGACCAATTAAAGATACTAAGTTCATAAGACGAACCTCCTATAGTTTTTTCTATAGTAAGCTACGTCTAGATGCTTCTAATTGGCTTTTCCTTCTTCTCTTAATTTTTGAGAAAATTCCGAAATCTTACGCAGTCTGTGGTTTACCCCTGATTTTGAGATAGGCCCAGAAGGTAACATCTCGCCCAATTCTTTCAAACTAATTTCTGGATTCTCTAAACGGATTTTGGCAATATCCGATAATTTATCTGGCAAGGCATCCAGCCCTACCGTATCTTCGATATATTGAATCTCTTCGATTTGACGAGTGGCTGCGTTCACCACTTTATTAATATTAGCATTCTCGCAGTTTACTAAACGATTCGCCGTATTTCGCATATCGCGAATGATTCGGATATCTTCAAAATGCAACATCGCTTTAGACGCATGAATCACGGCAAGGAAGTCAGCGATTTTCTCAGCTTCTTTCAAATACGTGATATACCCCTTACGACGCTCAATCGTTCTCGCATTCAACCCAAACGCATTCATCATCTGACAAATATCGTCGTTATGCTCTTCGTAAATCGAATAAATCTCTAAGTGATAACGGCTCGTTTTCGGATCATTAATCGAACCACCAGCCAGAAACGCCCCACGAAGGTAGGCACGCATCTTCTCTTCGTCTTCACGAACATTTTCCGGAACGCGCATATTAAATAAGCCGCTCGACTTGATATTCAAGTCTTCCAGAATCTCTTCCGTTCCATGTTTTAAACGTACGATATACACATTGTTCTTCTTCAGTTTCATCTTACGGCGAACCAAGAGTTCACTTTCCACTTGATAATACTTCTTCAAGAGCACGTAAATCCGTCTGGCAATCGTCGCGTTTTCCGTTTGGATATTTAAAATCAATTGACGATTCAAAATCCCAACCGCTCCATTCATTCGAATGAGTGCCGCTAGTTCATATTTTGAATAGTCATATTGCACTTCTAGTTGCGTTAGTTCTTGTTTTGTTTCTGCAGCAAATGATAGTAAGGACACAGGCCTCCTCCTTTCTCTTCTAGTCATGTTGAAGGAGCCAAGAGGAAGTCTTGGCTCCTATTTCATTCGTTATTATTCAATTCGTGCACTTTGTAGGAGACGGAATAATTCGTCGATGACTTTTTCACCATCATGGTATACGCCCTTTTCGCGTAATTTAATAAAGTCAGACGACACTACTCGGCATCCCTCGTCGCGCAATCCTTGGAAGTCGTACTTCACTTGATAAAGATACTCTTCGTTCTTTTGTTGGTTTAAGTACTCTTCTGGCACTGCCTCTGTATTCACGAGAACGGTGTCGATAAATTTAGTTCCTAAATGGTCATGCAACACGCGTACATGATCTGCATCGGTAAAGTGTTCCGTTTCACCACGTTGCGTCATGATGTTACAAATGTACACCACTTCCGCTTTCGTTTCGCAAACGGCTTGACCGATATCGCTAATCATTAAGTTTGGCAAGATACTAGTATAAAGACTACCAGGTCCTAGTACAACCATATCGGCTTCCATAATCGCATTGATGACTTCACGTGCCGCCATTGGAGTTCGGCTTTCATCGAGCTTACGATTCTCGTCGTAGCAATGCACGGAAACTCGTTTAATCTTCTTGCGATATTTAACAAGTTCCGCTTCCCCGTCCACAATCGTTCCATCTTGGAATTCAGCACGGAGTAATAATGGCTCTTCAGCGGCAGGATACACATGTCCTTCCACCGCCATCATACGGCTTAGAAGACGAATCGCATCGAAAATATTTCCACGCATCTCTGTTAAGGCCGCAATAATTAAGTTCCCAATCGCATGTCCGGCGAAGAATTGATCGTCGGAATTGAAACGATATTGGAAAATTTCTTTTTGTAAAGCGTTCATCGGAGAAAGAGCAATCATACAGTTTCGAATATCTCCTGGTGGCACAACGTTCATATAATCTCGAATGATTCCTGAACTTCCACCATCATCGGCAACCGTTACAATCGCAGTCACATCCGCATCTCTCTTACGAAGATTTCTCAAGAGAACTGGGAGCCCTGTTCCTCCACCAATAACGGTGATTTTAGGACCTTTCTTTCTCGGAGGATTTGGTGTTACCTCGAACATCATGAGCGTCCATTCCCTTCTTTACGACGGTCTTTGTCACGATGAGAGATTTTCACGTTATAAGAGTCTGATAATAATTCGCGCCCGATACGTTCCGCAAAAGCTACAGAACGGTGTTGACCACCAGTACATCCGATGGCAATCGTCACGCTAGATTTTCCTTCTTTTTTGTAGCCTGGAATTGAGAAGTCGAGTAAGTCCATCAACTTATGATAGAACGTCTTCGCTTCTGGTTGGCTCATAACATAATCATATACAGGTTCGTCTAACCCAGTGAGTGGACGTAACTCTGGAATATAGTGTGGATTTGGTAAGAAACGTACATCCATCACGACATCCGCATCGATTGGAAGTCCGTATTTAAATCCAAATGACATCACTTGAATTGTGAAAATTCCTTCGTTGCCTGTAGAGAATGCTTGCATGATTTCTTCACGTAATTTACGAGGTGAAAGATTTGTTGTATCAATCACTTTTTGCGCACGTGTCTTAATGTCTTGTAATAAACGACGTTCTGCAATAATGCCATCGTAAATACGACCATCACTAGCAAGAGGGTGCGTTCTTCTTGTTTCTTTGTAACGAGAAACAAGCGCATCATCGCTGGCTTCTAGGAATAAAATTTTTGTTGTAATAAATGATGTGTTATCAAGGCCTGCAATAGCTGACATGATTTCATCAAAGAATGCGCGTGAACGTAAGTCGATTACGAGCGCAATTTTTGTAATTTTTCCTGATTCTTTTACTAATTCCCAAAATTTTGGTAGAAGACTTGGTGGCATATTATCGACACAGAAATATCCCATGTCTTCGAAACTTTGCATTGCAACAGTTTTCCCTGCCCCACTCATACCTGTAATGACGACTAATTCTAATTGATCTACTGCCATTGTCATTCTCCTATCTCAAACGATATTGTTATCCTTACAATTATAACACATCCGGGCGTGTCATCGTTAACTTTTTAGCAAAAATACTCTTTTTATCGCACAAAAAAAGCGAAGGTTGCCCCTCGCTTTCCATTAATCTTTCACTTGCATCACTTCAGACGGAATCTGAATATGAACCGTCGTCCCTTCTCCAACTGTTGACGCTACACTAAGCGTAACGCCTAAACGTTTGGCAATCTCTGAAGATAAGTAGAGCCCTAGCCCTGTCGATTGGTGATTCACACGACCATTATAGCCACTAAATCCACGTTCAAAAATCCGTTTAATATCGTAAGGAGCAATCCCGATTCCCGTATCTTCAATCGTTAACGTATCCCCTTCAAAAAGAATACGAATCGTTCCATCTTCAGGCGTATATTTCACCGCATTCGATAACACTTGCTCGACAATAACGCCTAACCACTTCGAATCCGTGACGACCTTTTTCTCAGTTGGAACATATTCCAAATGCAATTTCTTCGAAATAAAGAAGGTCGCATATTTCTTCAAGAGCGGACGAATCACTTCATCAATAGAAATCGTTGAAATCGATAAGTCTTGATGGAAACTTTCCATTCGAACATAATGCAGTGCTAATTCTGTATAAGTCGTAATCCGTACGAGTTCTTGACTCAATAAAGATTTCTCGGACGTTTGCGGCAACTCGCGAATCAACAATTGACTCGCGGCGATACTCGTTTTAATTTGATGCGCCCATAACGTATAGTAGTCCACATCTTCCTTACGAAGTTGCTTCATCTTCGTACTTAGCGCTCGCATATCCGACTTCTCTTGTTGAATGGCCTCATATAAATAACTCACAACGGGCGAAAACCCATCGTCTAGCGTCGTCACTTCCTGCTGCAAACTGCGAGCGACTTCTCTGTACTTTCGCCAATCGTGCCACAAAAGTGCACCAACAATCACCAAAAGGAAAAAGGCTTGTAAAAATAAATAATAGCCCACTTCTGAATTTAGCCAATTAAAGACGAAGAAGAACCCAATCGAAAACACTTCGATGAAGGCCAACGCCCCGAGTAAGAAGGCATGCGATTTGAACCAAGCCATACTAAATTCCACTTTTGTCTTCATTCAATCACTTCCGCCAATCCATACCCGACGCCTTTTTTCGTCGTGATTAATTTTTCCAATCCGATTTCGCCAAGACGCTTCCGCAAACGAGCAACCGTCACAGACAAAGTATTATCATCGACAAACACATCGCTATTCCACAATGCATTCATTAAATCTTCCCTCGGCGCAATATCACCTTGTTTTTCAAATAGTACACGCAAAATGATAAATTCATTCTTCGACAATTCAATGACATTGCCCTCATAAGAAACCTTTCCGCTTCCAAGTTGCAAGGCAATCCCCTTATATTCCAGCCAATCTTTTTGCTGAACGAATTCATAACTGCGACGCATCATCCCTTGGATTTTTGCAACCAATACACTTGGTTCAAACGGCTTTGTCATATAATCATCCGCGCCCATATTGATCGACATCACAATATCCATCGCTTGATCCCTGGACGACAAGAACATAATCGGCACCTGAGACACCTTACGAATCTCTTGGCACCAATAATAGCCATTATAAAACGGCAATGTAATATCCAGAATGACCAACTGCGGATTAACTGCTAAAAATTGAGTGTACACTTGCGAAAAGTCTTCCACCGCAACGACTTCATAATTCCATTTTTCCAATTCTTGTACAATCGCATCGCGAATGACTTTTTCATCTTCGACAATCATTATTGTTTGCATACACTCACCTCGTTTTCATTGTAACATCTTTCCAATTCACAGAAAACCATCTATTTCCTAATTTCTCGTATCATTTCCCATAAAGTCGTTTGATGATCTTGCTCCGTTCCAATTTCATATACGAAGCCATCGGACTCGTCACGACCAAAGATAAAGAGCTCTACCGGCTGCGACTCGTCTATCCCCAAAATCCGACTGACCACTGGAAGTTGAATGCTATATTTCAGATAAAATGTATTATCCCCAGTAGGACTTTCTTCTTTCTTCGTATAAATATTCTGTCGCAATTTTGCTTTCGCTAAAATATCTTTATTCAATTGCAATTCCTGGAATAAAAACTTTCCTTGTGGCCAGAGTTTTTTCGCCTCTTCTTCATTTTCAAAAATAAACTTTCCATTCACATATTGGAACGTAATACTTTTCTCTTCTTCCTTCGTTTTAGAATTGAGCTGCTTAATCGTTCCAACTAGCGGCTTCCCTTTTCCCCTAGCCTCAAGATAAACAAATACATTCGAGTCACCGACTACACGCATCTGACTCACGGTAAATCCATTCGGAAACTGCTCAAATAAATCTTCAATATTTTTCGTCGGATAAACCCTGCTCAGTTCTTTCCCAGCTAGCTCTTCAAGATACCCACGACTTTCGTGACCCTGGCATCCCACTAACATCGCTACGCATAACATCAATAGCCCAATCCACGACCATTTCTTTAACTTCACACACAAAACCTCACTTTGCAATCCAGTGCCTTCATCATACCATATCCCACCTATACCGTAACATTCCCTAACAAAATCCTAAACTTTTAAAATTCTAACATAAGAATCTCCAATCCCTTTTAAGCACTTTCCCATTTCGAATGAAGGAATACTTGCACTCACTCCATCGAAGCAAAACAACAACGTTAAGATACAAAGAAAAAAAGCTACGCATTTTCGGATAACATAGTAGCCAATATAGCGATCAGTAATCGATGCGAATTACGGATGGTTGGAAATTCATTTCCTACCATCCGTTTGAGGCTCGATAGGATTGAGACCTTGGCTCAATCCGGTACAGCTATATTGGCTAACGCCTCTCATTTCGAATGAAGGAATATTTGTTCTAACTTCATCGAAGCAACACAATAACTTGAGCTCTGATAAAACAGAAAACTCCTCAGAGGTTATAGAAAGCATTATAGGGGATGATAACCAATGTGAATTACAGTCTCTAGAAATTCATTTCGTAGAGACTGTTTGAAGCTTGGTAGGTTTGAGACCTAAGACTCAAACCGGTATCCTATAATGCTTTTCTATAACAAACTCTAAGGAGTTTGAAGTGTCTTTATATTATTTCACCACAGTCTTAAAGTTGTTGTTGACTGTTGCTTCGATGACTGGATGTTTGCGCAAGTATTCCGCAATGAGCTCCGTCATGTCAATCTGCACCTCACGCACAATCTTCTCTGGCTTGAACATACTATAGTTTCCGCCACCAACTGCACGATATTGGTTTGTCACTATTTCTAATTCATCCGTATCTTGAACAGGTTTGCCATGATACTCTAAGCGAGTCACACGGTCGCCGAATGGTCTAGTGAAGTCTAATGTGTATTCGATTCCTTCGTACATATCGTAGTTATAAAATTGTGGTTTTGGTTCCACATATTTAGGATTGAAGACCGCTTGTCCGTTTTCGACGATGAAATAAGTCGCCACACGTTCAAGAGCTTTTCTTAAGTCTTCCCCGCTCACTTTTAGAACGGCTAATGTATTTGGATAAATGTAGTTCGTAATCACGTCACGCATACGGATTTCTGAGTTAAATCCACGTCCGTCATTGTTAAATAACGCAGTTCCTGAGATGTCTGCACCGCTGGCTTCCATTTGAACCTTATTGATAAATTCAATATATGGATGCTCGCTTAAACGCGCTGCATGTGGATCTTTAATCGTCATATCTCCAACAACTTTTCCTACTGGAGTATCTAACCAATCTTCCACTTCCGCTTGTAAGTCGCTAAACATTTCTAATACGGCTGGGTCTGCTGGAACACCTTCTGTTGGGTGAAGTTTCGCTTCGCTTGAGATGACTGTGTACTTACCGTCCACTTTTTCCACTTCTAAGCTGATTTCACCTACATATGCGCCGCGGTATCCTGGTTGAATCACTGGCACGCCATTCACTTTTTGTGCAATCACACGGTGTTGGTGTCCTGTCACTAACGCATCGATTCCTTCTACTTGCGTCGCAATCGCATACCCTTCGTTTTCTCCTGTTAACAGTTCCGTTGGGTCCCCGCATGAAAGGTCGCACTCGAATCCTCCGTGGTAAGTTACAACGACAACGTCCGCCACTTTACGCATTTCTGGAACGTATTTCTTCGCTGTTTCCAATGCGCTCACGAATACTAAATCTTTTACCGTTGCAGGTTGTTCCCAATTTGGAATATAAGGCGTTGTAATCCCTAAAACTGCGATTTTCACGCCATCTTTCTCGAACACTTTGTAAGGTTCGCCAAACGCTGGCTTGCCATCTTTTGTTAAAATGTTTGCGCAAAGAATTGGATGGTTATAAGACGCAATCGCTTCTCTTAAGTAATCTAACCCATAGTTAAACTCGTGGTTTCCTAGAATTCCTAAGTCATAGTTTAAGTAGTTCAATACTTTTGTTAAATCAGATGCTACTTTTGAATCTTGTTTACGAACATAGTAGCTTAATGGTGACCCTTGAATGAAGTCTCCGTTTTCAATTTGAATCACAGGACCGTTCGCTTCTTCTTTTAAGCGACGAATCACAGTTGCAGCCTTCGCCGTACTGAATCCTAAGTCCATGTTTCTTTCTGTATAGTTTGTCGGTAACACGTACCCATGCATATCACTAGTTTCAATAATTTTAATTTCCATAATGCGCCTCACTTTATACAAATTCACACACTATTGTACCATAAAAAAGCCCTATCACAAAGGTTTCTCTGTCTGCAGTATTTCTGCGATTTTATCAAATGTCTTCCCATTTCGAATCGTAATCGTCTTATAAAATGGTTGCTTCAAAATCTTCTTATGGTAAGTCGTTTTTTGATA
>CAUPXN010000048.1:0-10016 GCA_963515505.1 uncultured Streptococcus sp. | reverse complement strand
TGGCCCAAAACAAAAAGGAATTAAGCAACAATTAGTTGCTTAATCCCTTCCTAAAATTCTTCATCAACACTATTTGACAAAGAGCCATAATAATTAGCCTGAGAATTGATCTCGGGCTCTTTTTTTATGCTCAAAAATAAGAACGCCTTACGGGTAATGAATGAAAAGAATAGAACACACCCTTCGAACTCCTCTGGATTTTTTCATCGTTATCATAATCATTGCACCGACTTGAGCCGAAGTCTCAAGTCTAGCAAGCTTCAAACTGAGGGTAAGAGATAAACCCCTAACCCTCAGTAATTCACATTGCTTGCTGAAACACGATTATGATTACGATGAAATCCAGTGAGTTCTTCGTTTGTGTTCTACTCTAACGCGCTATCCGTAAGGCGTAAATTATTAAAGATAAAAAAAGAAGCCCAATCAATTCGAAGGCGGAGGGGAAAAGAAAGGGTGGCCGGGTGAGGTAAAGGTGCCAAAAATATTCCCCGAATAATGTAAAGGGTCCGAAATAAAAAAAGAGTGCCCGAGGGAGGGGGTTAGTCTCCTGCTCAGGCACTCTGTTTTTGTTAAATGATAATGTCGTCGACAAATTGTTTAGCTTCTGACAAGCTCATTCCTGTTACGTTACGTAATTTTTGAATGGCTTTAATCGGTTGGCCATTGCGTTTCAATTCACGTAAGTACTCTTCTAATTCTTCTGGGATGTACGCTTCTTCTACTGGTGTACTCTCTTGTGTTGATGGTGTTTGCTCCACCGCTCCGCCTGCATTTGGCTTTGTGCGGAACGCAAGTGCGATTACCGCTACTAAAACAACAGCGATGATAACGATTAGTAATTCCATTGTTTTCTCCTATCTTTCTACTTCTTTCCAAAAGTCCTCATGACTCATTAGCACTAAGTCTTCATCTTTTCTTTTTTCATAATGTTGAATGCTATTTTGAAAAGACTCTTGATGAATCTTCTCGAGTAATGCACTTTTCAGTAAATACGATAATTCCTCGCCTTTATACTTGGCAAATTCATTAAATATACGTTCTTCTTCATTATTTAAATGTAATGTGATTGTACTCATGTCTTCTCCTTTTAATGACGAACACTATAACGTTCTTTGGCCGCAAAATTGGAGGATGAACCATTCCAATTGCATTTCTTTGATGCCTACGCTCGTTTTCAATGCGTACTCGGTTTCGACTAATTGCTGGAAGGCCGCTTCGAGTAATGGCGTTCCGTAGCGACGGCATTGGTTGAGTGCGAGTTTGACGCGATATGGGTGCACCGCGAGTGTCTTTTGAATTTCGGGTTCTTGGTAGCCGGCTTTTTTCAAATACGACACTTGAAGCAATAGGCGGAATTGGCCTAATAGAATCGCGTTCATTTTGATTGGGTCTTCTTTTTGCAATAACATATCATGATAAATTTGAAGAGCACGCTTGCTATCTTTATTGAGGATGGCTTCTCCAAAATCAAAGATGCTTTGTTCCAAGGTTTTAGCCACTAATGCCTCGACCGTTTCAAGTCGAATGGAATACGTTCCAATTTCGGCAACCATTAATTTATCAAGTTCTTTCATACAAGTCGTAAGCGAGTATTGTGTCTTGATGAGTAAAGTGTTTAACGCCTCTTCTTGAATGCCATATTGTTGCGAACGTAAATAGTCCTTGATGTATTGTCTCACATCGCGTTCTGAGAGTTCGCTTGCATCGAGAAGAACGGCAACCTTCTTCAACTGTTTCACGATTTTCTTACGTTGGTCCAACTTTTCGTACGGCGCAAAGAAAACCATCACCGAACTATCCATCGGATTTTCTAAATACGCTTGTAGGCGGTCCAACTGATGGTCGATGGATTTCTTTTCCTTCTCCCCTGTTAAAAACGTTGGATTATCAATCATAACCAATCTGCGGTCTCCAAAAAATGGCACAGACTCGGCATCTTGAACCGCGGTTTGAACGGACACTTCATCCATATTGAATCGTCCCACGTTCAAATCTTGATCTTCAGGAGCGACAATGGTGTCCAAAAATACTTTACGCGCAAGCTCTTGTAAGTACGGTTCTTTCCCTTGAACGAGATAAACCAGACTGACTTGCCCTTTTTTAATTCGATTGAGCTGTTTCTCAAATTCCATTTCTTCGCCTCCTGTTGTTTTAGTTTATCTTGAAAACGAGTCTTTGTCTATTGTTTCAATTCTTTTTTCCGTTTCGTAACCCTTGTTGTGACTTCTAATTTTTCGCGGGTAAACCGAAGCCGAATTTGCCCGTCTTGGTCTGTCCGGAAAATGATAGCGCCAGTAGCTTTCAAGCGCGCCAAAGTCTCTGGATTGGGATGCCCATAGTGATTGTGCTTCCCACACGATATGAACGCGAGCCTTGGCTGAACGAGTTTGAGCAGCGCCTCACCACTCGATGTCCTGCTCCCGTGATGCCCCGCTTTAAGAATAGAGAACTGCAAGTGTGGATTGTCTTTTACGACAGCCTCTTCCACCTTCTCTGAGGCGTCTCCTGTCAGAAGAATCGTCTGCTTCATCACTGTCACTAGCGCCAGTATCGAGTCTTCGTTTTCCGCATGAGACAAACCTTTTGGCCATAGCACCTTCCACTTCGTCTCATTCCATTTCCACTCGTCTCCTGCCAGCACCAACCGCCACTGAATCTTTGGATACTTCTTTTTCATTTCCTGCATCAGCGAAATCTTCTCCATGCCCTTTCCGATAATAAGTTGCCGGATAGCGAGATGCTTCGCGATTGTTTTTAAGTTCCCCACATGGTCTTCGTCTCCGTGCGAGAGCATGACTTGTGAGAGCTCCGAGAGCCCCTCTGCTTGCAAGGCTGGGACGACCGTCGTAATACCTTGGTCTTTTTTATTTCGGTGCCGCCACGCCTCTTTCTGTTTAAAATCCGAGAGGCCGCCTGTATCGATCAGTGTCGCCTGATTCCACCCTGGCGCTAGTAAAAGGATGGAGTCCCCTTGTCCAACGTCCAGCATCACGAGTTCTGTTCCCCAGTGATACGGCACTTCAATTAATAGCGCAAGTATGGCGAGTATAGACAAGACTCCTTTTTTAATCGTCATCTTTCTTTGTTCGAATAAAATCCCGACGACAATAAGGATTGTAAGAAAGAGAACTACCTCCCACTTGTCCCAAATCCCCAGTATGAATTTTGTAAAGGACAACTGCTGGCAGAACGTGAGGGTGCGAGAAACTCCAGAAAGAATGAATTCTCCAAAATTTGTTAGAAGTTCTATCAGTGGATTAAAACTTATCAGTACCGCGAATAAATACGCTGTTAACAATGGAAATAGCAGCATCTCAAACAACAGCGAAAAGAGCGCAGTCAGAAGAATACTCAGCGCATTCCAATAAAAGAAATACTGACACAGAAGCGGCAATGCGATAAGACTCATCCCAATCGGTACCCACACATTAGCACGAATGCGAGGCAAGACAGC
The DNA here is from genome assembly GCA_963515505.1 of uncultured Streptococcus sp. Lineage (GTDB taxonomy): Bacteria > Bacillota > Bacilli > Lactobacillales > Aerococcaceae > Granulicatella. The sequence continues at coordinate 6,562 of CAUPXN010000048.1, read as the reverse complement.
GCGTTGCCATTTCGAGAGAAAAATAATAATGGCCGTTAATCCATAACTTAGTTGAAAGGCTACATTTAAAAGAATAGCTGGCCAGACGAGGATGGAAGCAATCGCCATCCACAAAAGGCAGTCCATCTGTGTACTCCCTCGTTTTTTAATGAACGGTTTGGACAAGTTGCCAAACACCACCATTCCAATCGCACGGGTACCACTTATATTCCAGCCAATCACAAATCCGTAGAGCACTACAAACAACACCAGTAAACCACGCGTTTTCTCTCTAGTAATACCGCTTCGCCAGCAGAGCCGTTCGATGCAAGCGACCATTAAGGAGATATGCAATCCCGAAATCGCTAAGAGATGCAGGAGACCCAGTTGCTTGTATTGCTCCCACTCTTCTTCGCTAAATCCCGTTCGGTCTGCTAAGAGTAAAGCAAGCGTGTATTGTTTCATGCGACTGTCTTTTTGAGTACGTACCACTTGTAACAACTGAGAGCGAAGATGCTCCACAAAGCTCCAGAACCCTGGAACACTCTTCATCCCACCATTCAATCGCTCCACCTTCAAAGCGTGCAGCACGCCAAGACTCAGATAATAATTCTTCGCATCAAAATTTCCTTTATTGCGTGCATGCTCGATTTCTTCAATGGTTCCTTCGACTGAAATTCGCACCACTTCACGTAACTGCAAGAAGGCTTGTTGCTCGGATTCTGATTCGAGTACGTAATAGAAGAACACTTTCTCGCGCTTCATCCCTTCTTCCAGTGTGGCCGTTCCCGTCACTAAATCTCCATTCACCTTTAATTGATTTGGATTCAAAACGAGTTGGCCAGAAACTGCATCCTGTGGTGTAAAAGGCGGATGCATCACTTCTCGTATATATAAAAACAACCGCAGCCCTACCGCTACACATAGCACGATACCGAGCACTCTTTTCCATGCCTCGTGCCCTCGTTTCCACGCCACAACAATGATGAATAAAGGGACAATCCACCAAGCGACTGCCCCTTCGAATACAACGATGCTAGACGCTACAAGCACTGCTAGTATCCAGTAACTCATTGCGTCACAATCCTTTCTTGAAAGGATTCGAAGAGCTTCTTGCCAATACCGCGAACTTTCATCAAGTCTTCCTTGGTTTGAAACGAACCGTTTTTCTTGCGGTATTCAATAATTGCCTCGGCTTTTTTCTCGCCGACTCCCTTCAATGTCTTCAGCTCTTCTACCGTTGCCGTATTAATATTCACTTTCTCTTCTTTGGTGGCTTCGTTACGAGTTTCTCCTGCTGGAATTTCCTCAGCTTCTTCTCCAACTTTTGGCACAACAATCACCATTTGATCTTCTAGCCGTTTCGCTAAGTTCACTTTCTGGCTATCCGCCTCCTCCGTCAATCCTCCAGCGGCTTCGAGCGCGTCCTTTACACGGTCTCCAACCTTCATTTGATAGACTCCCGGATTTTTCACCGCTCCTTTAATATCCACGAAAATGACTGTTTCTTGCGTCGTACTGACTTCTGTCTTTTCTGCCAGCACTGTCGTCACCACTACTTCGGTTTCTTCCACAGCTTCTTCTTTTTTAGGCAGCAGTCCACCAACAGCTACTAATAAAAGAAGTACTACAGCGATAACAGCCCCCTTGACCGCTAGACTCCACGACTCCCATTTTTCTTTCCACTCATCAAAAAAAGCCATTTCTCTCACTCCTTAAAAAGATTTCTCCAATTAAAGATATGAGAAAAATGACTCATTGGTTATAGATTTTTTAGAATTTCAATGGCTTCATCCAAAGTCTTCACAGGATAAATTTTAATATCTGTCCCTAACTTCGCAGCCGCTTCTTTGACTTCTTCGTAGTTTGATTTAATATCTGGATAACGAGCACGCATTTCGTCCGTGATTTCATCATCTGGGGCTAAGAAAACCGTCGCACCTGCTTCAATCGCAGCTACTAATTTCTTATCAATTCCACCGATACGTCCAACCGTTCCATCTAATTCAATCGTTCCTGTTCCGGCAATATTATGTCCGTTTTTCAAATGACTATTCGTAATTTGGTTATAAATTTCAAGCGTGAACATCAAACCACCTGAAGGGCCACTCACACCATGAGGGTCAAATTCAACGGATGGGTCAGAAGTCACATCTTCGTCCACTTCCCCGCCAAATCCAAGACGGATACCACCAGTACGGCTATCCATTTTCAACTGACCGCTGATCATCATTGTTGCATCATCACGTTTCACTTGAAGGACGAGCGTATGTCCTGGTTCAAGGCTTGCTAAATAGTCTCTTAAATCTTCAAAACTCTCATCGGTATTCCCTGGGCTCTTTCCGTCAATCGTTTCGATAATATCTCCGACTTTTAATTTGTCACGGAAATTAGAGTTTGGATCCACACGTGTGACGAAAATACCATTTACATGTCGTTCGACCGTTTTTCCAGCAGCTTCAAAAGCAACTCGAACCGCTTTTGAACGCGCATTACGCATACTGAAATCTTGCAAGGTATCGAATTCTTCTGGTGTATAATCCCCGAATACCTCTTCGGACGGAACCATTTCGTGGTGCTTCAAGAACTTTTTAAAGTACGTTAAAACGGTCGCCTGCTCGACATATACCGTCAGCACCCGGAGTGATCCTGGGTCCTCATCTTTTGCTCCACTAATCGTTAAAAATTGGGATACCTCTTCTGCAGTCCCTGGCGATTCAATCACATACGGGATTGGAATCATCGCTACAATCGCTAATACAACGAAAATTAAGGCTGCAATAATAATCTTCTTAACCTTTGACATCTGTTATCTCCTCATCCATTTTTATTGTGCGTTCAGGCGCATCTTTGTGTTTTTCTTGCAAGGCATCGGCCACCACACTTGGAACAAATGGCGTTACATCTCCTCCAAAGCGAGCCAATTCCTTCATCATCGACGAACTTACAAATCGGTACTCTTCCTTGCTGAGGAGTAATACCGTTTCGACTTCTCCATTTTGAACACGGTTATGAGATGCAAGAGTTGCTTCATATTCGAAGTCAGTTGCGTTTCGTACACCGCGGACAAGAACGCTCGCTCCTAACTGTGCCGCTGCTTCTACAGTTAAACCTCCGCTTACGGCGACCACTCTGGCATTGGGTACATGCGCAATCACCTTTTCAACCAGTGATTTTCGCTCGTCTAAAGAAAATAAATAGCTTTTCTGGACATTATGCGATAAAACGACAATCACTTCATCGAAGAGCTCACTGCTTCGCTCGATAATATCTAAATGCCCATTCGTAATCGGATCGAAGCTTCCTGCTACTACCGCTTTTCTCATCTTAAGCCTCCTCTTCGCTAGTCGCACGGTCGAAAAACACTAATGCTGTAATCCCGTACTCCACGCGCTTATATTGCTCAAATTCTAAAATTCGCTCTGGAAGTTGCACTTCCTTATCCACCTCGCAGACAATCACGCAGTCTGGAGAAACTAGATTCAACTCCTGCAACTGCTCAATGTCCTTTACAATTTCCTGCAAGCGATACGGTGGGTCCATAAAGACCAACTCAAACGGTTCAAACGCTGGGTCACTCGCAATGGTTTTAAGTCCTTGTTTGACGTTTTGTCGTTTTAAATGAAATTGCTCGGGTGATTTTGTAATTTCAATATTTTGCTCAATCGTCTTTTGTGCCAGGCGATTGTTCTCGAATAGAAACGCACGGTCCATCCCACGAGAGACGGCCTCGATGGCAACGGCTCCGCTTCCGCTGTACATGTCGAGCATGACTCCTCCGTCAAAATAACCGCCAAGAATATTGAAGAGCGATTCTTTTATCTTGTCAGTTGTCGGACGAGTATTTTGGCCCGGTACTGCCTTCAAGCGTCTTCCGCCAAATTCTCCTGAAATAATTCGCACAGTGCATTCCTCCTTATTCCACTATAATACCATATTCCAGCGCTCTTTCGTGAGTTTTTTTATAAAATAAGTAGTGCATCGACTGAGCAAAGGATTTCTTTTGGTGCTTCTTGAGCGTTAGCCTAAGACGATGAATCGAATCCTTGCGGATTTTTTTATAATAGCTGTAATGGGACAACGGTTCGAGCCTTTCGTCTCTCACCTCAAAAGCCTCAAAGGAGCCGTAAGGAAAGACTTCCTGCGGCTCCTAATTCGCATTTTGTGTCATCCCCCATTACTGCTATTATAAAATCCGCTTGATTCTCCTCATCGTCTAGTTCAAAGAGAAATTCTTATGCAGTAGTGCTCTCATTTCTATAAATACACGAAAGAATATAGAATAATAAATGCGCTGTGTGATTTTAGGTAATTTGGTGCAGCTTAAAGGCTACTGGTAAAATGCTCTCCTCCTTGGAAGGGAAACAGTCGCGGGAACGAAAAAAGTTCGCCACGACTGTAGCGAACTTTACATATTTCTATAACGGGATAATGGTGTCATTATCACTAGTAGCAGGCTCGGTTGAGACAATCTCAATCATCAGCCCATGTGGTAAGCAAATACTTGTCTGACCCGGCTGGGAAATCCAACCTGTTTGCACCGCGATTTGGTCTGGACTATTATCCTCCTTGTCACGGATACGCGTTCCATCGATTTCAATAATATTATATTGATCGTCATGCGGGAAGTAGATGAACTCTTCATGTGGTGTATTTTCACTGAGTTCAAAGCGCTCGATTTCTTCTCCGTCAATTGTGAGAATCGCGTAGATTTTTGCTTCTTCTTTTCTCGTTGCTTGTTGATAAGCAAAGATTGCATTTGGTAAAAATGATAGTGCCAATAACACGAGCACAATAATAATGTCGAATGGCTTTATCAAATGGGAATACTTCTTAACTATCGTTCTCATCCTTTAACTCTAATAATGTTCTACGTACTTCTGAGGCAATTTTTGAGCCAATCACGAGTAATTCATACAGCGTAAATGTCTCAAATGGAGTTACACGGCCCACATAGCGAATAAAAAGCTCGCCGTCTGTATCCATGAGTAGCGTGTAGTATGCCACTAGTTCCTGATTCAATCGATTAATGGTATAGAGCACCTCGAATAAATCTAAGCCAAAGTCTCTTCCATTCCCGATTCCTTCATAAGTAATCTGGTAATCGGTACGGTCCTCGCTATCATCGAAAACGACGCTAAACGGAAACTCGCCTTCTCCTTCTGAATAAAGACCCAGAAACGCGATTCCACCGTCGCCTAAATCTTTCTTATCCAGTTTCAATTCACGGTTCTTTAACACTGTTTCAAATGATTCACTTACGTACATCGTGGCCACTCCTTTCGCCATTTGTAACCTCTATTTTACTAGATTCCCTCCTATTTCACAACCAAACACCGAAATTCTACACTTTTCTTCTCTATTAGATACTAAGAACGGCTTCCTTTTGGACGTTTTTAGGTGCTTCATTCTCTTCCCCGTGTATTCCTATTCATTTTAGAAAAAACAGCAAACCAATTCTGCTTGCTGTTTCGTAGAATAATCTTTTATTAGTTATCTATAGCCCTTTCCTTTTTGGATACATGATATAAATAAACCGCAAAGAAGATGCAAATTGCTTTTGCTATAAAATCTAGAAGGCCTGTAGCATTTATACTCATTTGAGATAATGTATTTATCAGTGCATGTGTCATCACACAGATCCATAGACTGTTGGAATAGACAAATAATGCCGAAAGAATAAAAGAGTTGGTTAGTAATCCTAGTAAAAAACCTAGAATATGAATGGTCCCTAAACTTCCATCAATATAAAAGAACAAGAGATGCCATACACCCCAACACACAAAAGTAATCAGCGTTGAAGCAATATATGGAATCTTTTTCTCTATACTAGGTTGAAATGAATATCTCCATCCTAATTCTTCGATGCCACCAAATACAATCGCCTTAAAGAAAAGAAGGAGCGGTAGAAATAAACTTTCTATTTTAAACCCTCTATTGATTATTACTGAAGAAAACTCCAACATCAGAAAAATCAGTACTAATGTATAGCTTTTTACAGATTGCTTTATATTGAAAAAATCTTTTAAAATCTTTAAGGGGCTTTTGGAATGACATCTAACTTGATAAACGATTCCCCAAAGTGCCGATGATGTACCCGCTAAAGAAATAAAAAGTATCCCTAAAAATGAATTGTATCCTAATTCAAATCCTCTTAATTTCAGTATTCCAACCAATGCAGCGATAACCGTTATCTGAAGCAATGTTGGTATTAAATACACTTTGATAATGGTCTTATTCTTCATGATTCATCCTCTAGTAAAAAATCTCTTTTAAATTACCATCTATATTATACCATTTTTTGCATCTTTTCTATATCTGGTTTTCAGCACAAAAAAAGAGACTGAAGTTTCCTTCAATCTCTTCTCTAATTTTTATGATTAACCTAAACGTTGGCGAGAGTCCGCTGCACGTTGCAATGCTTGACCAACATAGTTGATACATAACATCATCACAAAGATTAGGATTGTGGCTGGTAACCAAACCCATAATTTATTTTGGATAATATCTGCATTTTTCGCTGCAGAAATTAATGTACCAAGTGATGGTGTTGTAAATGGTAAACCGAAACCTAAGTAAGTTA
>CAUPXN010000047.1:0-10020 GCA_963515505.1 uncultured Streptococcus sp. | reverse complement strand
TCAAACAAGCCGTAATGGATAAATCCATAACGGCTTTTAATTCGCATTCGATATGATTCCCCGCTATGGTTTCAATAAATGTCTGATAAGCGAATTCTCTTTTAATGTTTTTGTGCAATACCATAATCTCCTTCTTGGCATAAAACTCTACTCGAGGAGAGAGTTTGAAAGTTCTATTCTCGACTAGGGGCAAGGGAGAAGAGAGGGTGTTTGTGCGTTTCATAAAGAACGAGAATTCTTATTATCAGCCATTGTTTATTGAAACGAAATAGCGGGATACCGGAGAAAGCCTTGAAGTCTTTCTCCTTCGAAGCCTCAAACAAGCCGTAATGGATAAATCCATAACGGCTTTTAATTCGCATTCGATATGATTCCCCGCTATGGTTTCAATAAATGTCTGATAAGCGAATTCTCTTTTTAATGTTCTTGTGCAATACCATAATCACCTTCTTGGCATAAAACTCTACTTGAAGGAGAGTGTGTAAGTTCTATTCTCGACTAAGTGCAAGAGAGAAGGGATAGATTGTGTGCGTTTCATGTGGACAGAGAATTCTTTTTATCAGCCATTGTTTATTGAAACGAAATAGCGGGATACCGGAGAAAGCCTTAGAGTCTTTCTCCTTCGAAGCCTCAAACAAGCCGTAATGGATAAATCCATAACGGCTTTTAATTCGCATTCGATATGATTCCCCGCTATGGTTTCAATAAATGTCTGATAAGCGAATTCTCTTTTTAATGTTTTTGTGCAATACCATAATCGCCTTCTTGGCATAAAACTCTACTCGAGGGAGAGTTTATAAAATTCTATTTGGGGCAAAGGGCAAGGGGGAAGGGATGAAGTTCGTGCGGTTCATATGGGGAGTTGATGTAACAATTATGTTACGTAACAAAAATGTTACATCATGGAGTGAGAGTGGAAATTAACAAATATGTTAATTTTAGGCATAAAAAAACAGCCTTGCGAGAAGCAAAGCTGTTTGAAATGTTATTTATAAGTGTCTTCAAGTTTTGCCATGAATGCGCCAAGCCATGTACCGAATCCTAACATTACAACGCAAGCAAGGTATTGAACGATGTCAAATCCAGCGTAGTTTGTTGGGATAATCATTACAGTTGAAGCAAGCACGATTCCAAAAATAAAGTGGAATAATTGTGGGTAAGCTTTCTTAAAGATGTAGTGTACAAGTTTTGAGAAGAGCGCTAATGTTACAAGTCCACCTAATGCGATAGGAAGGATAACGCTCATGTCTAATGTTTTGAAACCATCTGACATTTGTTTGTACATACCCATGTATACGATGAAGTTTGATGGGCTAAGTCCAGGAACGATAATTCCAAGAGCGATTAAACCGCCAGCAATCATCCAAGTGAAGAAGTTTGCCTCTACGCTTCCACCGATTGCATGTTCACCTAAGTAAAGGAGTACGCATCCGCCAATGAATGAAGCAAGCAGAATGAGAATCTCGCGTGTTGAGCGACCTTCTTTTCCAGCTTCTTTCCAAAGAGCAGGGATTGTACCGACGATACATCCGATGAAGAACCAAAGAATGATGGTTTCGAAGTTTCCTAATAAGTAGCTCACTCCAAAGGATAGAACTACGATTCCTGCTAGAGCACCGATTCCCACAGGTAAGAAGAATAAGAAGTTCTTCTTGAAGTCTTTTGTGACGTTTGCTAGGAAAGCAATTAAGCGTTCATAAAGTCCAAAAATGGCAGCAAGTGCACCACCGCTGACTCCGGGTAGGATAAATCCTGATCCTATGAACATTCCTTTAAAGAATCGTAAGAACCAGTCATTTTTCTTTTGTTTATCTAATTGATGTTGTGTTGATCTTTGTTCCATAGTACCTCCGATAAAATTTCTATGTAACCTATTATACTGCAAAATGAAAGATGAGCAAGTAATGTTAAGACTCTTAAGCAAAACTTTCCATTCGTTGCCTCTAAAATGCTTTTTTGATATAATTGAGAGGTGAAAGCTTCAATTTTTTTGACTTTCTTGTTCTATCATTTTCAAATGTGAAAGGAGTTGAATGGATGAAAATTGCTGTAGTTACAGATAGTACGGCTTACTTAACAAAAGAAGAATATGCCGAGTACGGTGTTTACGTGATGCCATTGTCTGTTATCTTTGGACAAGAAACATACCGTGAAGATATCGATATTTCAGCAGAAGAGTTTTACGCAAAAGTAAAAACTTCTTCAGTCTTTCCAACAAGTACACAACCACCAGTAGGAGAAAGTTACGAATTATTCCGTGAACTTGCACAAGATTATGACGCTATTATTCCTATTACTATTTCTAGCGGAATTAGTGGAACTTACCAAACTTGTGTGGCTGTTGCTGAAGATATGAAAGACGAAGTAGCCATTTATCCAATCGATTCAGGTATTAGTTGTGCTCCGCAAGCACGTGCAGTAAAACTTGCCGCTATTATGGCGAAATCTGGAGAATATTCACCAGAAGAAATCGTTGAAACTGTACAACGTCTAGTGGACCGTACAAGAGCTTACTTTATCGTTGATGATTTAAGCAACTTACAACGTGGTGGACGTTTATCAGCAGGGGCTGCATTAGTCGGTTCTATGTTGAAAATTAAGCCAATCTTGACATTCGTTGATAAAAAAATCGTTCCTTTCGAGAAAATTCGTACGCAACAAAAAGCAATGAAACGAATTGAACAATTATTCGTAGACGAAACAGGAACAACAGATGGAGACGGCTATGAATTAGTCATTATCCACGCAAATGCTCCTGAAGCTGGCGAAGCTTGGAGACAAAAAATGCAAGAACAATATCCTAAATTACGTACTTCATTATCGTATTTTGGGCCTGTAGTAGGAACTCACCTTGGTGAAGGTGCCTTAGGATTCTCATGGGATATCGTACAAGAAAAGAATTTAGAGAAATAAAGAGTGGGGGAACCCGCTCTTTTTCTTCATGAAACAGAGGGATACAAATGACACTTGTTGTAAAAAAGATGTTAGCCAACACGCTTAAAGAACTAATGAATGAAAAGCCGCTGACGAAGATTACTGTACAGGATTTAACGAAGAAATGCGGGATTAGTCGTCAAACGTTTTATAATCATTTCCATGATATTTATGAATTGGTCGAATGGATTTATTTAAATGAGGCGCATATCACGCTAGGTGAGAATATTTCTTATGAGAATTGGCAAGACGCCCTGGAGGCACTCTTTCAATATATGGATGACAATCGCAACTTTGTCCTTAACACGTATCGTTCTGTCAGCAAGGAAAATGTCGAGCGACTCTTGCAACGGGAAGTGGAGCGTTTCTTGACGGATTTGATTTTCAATGAAATTAATGTCAGTGGCGCAGAAGCAGAACAAGTTCAATTCTCGATTGAGTTTTATACGTATGCGCTCGTTGGTGTAGGACTTGATTGGATTAGTCGTCAAATGCCTGGTACGGCCAAAGAACTCGTTGAAAAAATCGAACAAGTCATGATTGGAACGATTGTAGCTCGAATTTCTCAGTAAAAAACTTTACAATTCCATCCCAGTGTCCAAAGTTTGGACATTGGGATTTTTTTGTCTATGGTGCTTTTGGTGAAACGGGAGTAGAGTAATGCATGTAAAGAACAAAACCTGATTTTCAGGAAATAGGAGGAATTACTATGTATCATTCAAATGGAAATTACGAAGCATTTGCTCGCCCTAAAAAACCACAAGGCGTTGACCAAAAATCAGCTTACTTAGTTGGATCAGGACTTGCATCCTTATCAGCCGCTGCTTTCTTAATTAGAGATGGCCAAATGAAAGGAGAAAACATTCATATTTTAGAAGAACTTCCACTTGCAGGAGGAAGCTTAGACGGAATCTTAAATCCAACACGCGGATTCATTATTCGTGGGGGACGTGAAATGGAAGACCACTTCGAATGTTTATGGGACTTATTCAGATCAATCCCTTCATTAGAAGTGGAAGATGCCTCTGTGTTAGATGAGTTCTACTGGCTTAATAAAGAAGACCCTAACTTCTCACATTGCCGTGTAATTGAAAACAAAGGACAACGCATTCCAGATGATGGCCAATTCACTTTGAGCGATAAATCAAGCGAAGAAATGGTGAAATTATATATGACATCTGAATCTGAATTACAAGGACTAAAAATTACCGATGTATTCAGTGAAGAGTTCTTCGAATCAAACTTCTGGACTTACTGGGCTAGTATGTTTGCTTTTGAAAAATGGCATTCAGCGATTGAAATGCGTCGTTACATCTTACGTTTCATTCACCATATCGATGGTCTGCCTGACTTATCTGCATTGAAATTTACGAAATACAACCAATACGAATCACTCGTTTTACCACTCGTGAACTACTTGAAAAAACATAATGTTCAATTCGAGTATGATACAGTCGTTAAAAATGTGATTGTTGAACATGTTGGAAGCGACATGATTGCCAAAGAACTTGTGTTAGAAGTAGGTGGTGTTTTAGAAACACGCAATTTAACAGAAAACGACTTAGTATTCGTGACAAACGGTAGTATTACTGCTGCAACAACATACGGAGATAACAATACTCCAGCTCCAATTTCAAAAGAATTAGGTGGATCATGGAGCTTATGGAAAAACTTAGCCAAACAAGATGAACGCTTCGGACATCCAGAAGTATTCTGTGAAAACTTGCCAGACCAAAGCTGGTTCGTTTCAGCTACAACAACTGTAAAAGACAAACGTATCGCTGAGTACATTCAAAAAATCTCAAAACGTGATCCTTATGCTGGAAAAGTGGTAACAGGAGGAATCGTAACAGTTCGCGACTCAAATTGGATGATGAGCTACACATTAAACCGTCAACCACACTTTAAAGCACAAAGTAAAGATGAATTAGTCGTATGGATTTACGGATTATATTCAGGAATCAAAGGTAACTATGTGGAAAAACCAATCGAAGAATGTACAGGGATTGAAATTGCCGAAGAATGGTTATACCACATGGGTGTTCCAGAAGAATTAATCCATGAATTTGCTAGCGAAGGATGCAGCACAGTGCCTTGCTACATGCCTTATATCACAAGCTACTTCATGGCTCGTAAAGATGGCGACCGTCCACTCGTTGTTCCAAATGGCTCTAAAAATATTGCCTTCATTGGTAACTTCGCTGAAACTCCTCGCGATACAGTGTTCACAACAGAATATTCTGTTCGTACAGCGATGGAAGCTGTATATACATTGCTTGATGTCGATCGTGGTGTGCCAGAAGTGTTCGCTTCAGCTTACGATTTACGCGTTCTTACAAAATCAACAAACCGCTTGATGGATGGAAAGAAATTAGCCGATGTGAAAGTTCCGTTTTTAGTGAAATTATTTGAAAAACGTGCTGTAAAGAAAATCAAAGGTACGATGATTGAAGAACTTCTCAAAGACGCAAACTTAATCTAATGAATGAAACCTCTCTAAGTCTATTAGAGAGGTTTTTTCGTATCTTTTGTTGAGGTGATAGATATGAATATCGTTAGAACGAAAACGGGAGAATTGATTCATGCCACACAAATTAAAGAAGATGAAGTTTATTTTTGCCCGGAATGCGGAGAAGAAGTAACAAAAAAAGTTTCCAGAAATGGAGTGGTGTTTTTTTCGCACATCCCAAAGAAACATAGGCAGGAAGAAACAATCGCGCATCAAGAGGGGAAACACTTAATACTTGAGAGTTTGAAGAGTCATAGTTTCCAGGCTGAACTGGAGCCGTATGTGTCGTCTATTGAACAGATTCCAGATATTGTTGTGACAGAAGGAGAGCGTGCGTGGTGTATCGAATATCAATGCAGTGTGATTCCTACAGAAGAGATAGTGGAACGGACGAGACATCTGGGAGAGGCTGGCATGTCTGTCGATTGGATTTTAGGGGAGAATTATGAGAGTCAGCATAAACTGACGGACACCTTTAGTTACTTAATGAAATATCATCCACAACTCGGGAATTTCCTTATTTTCTTTGTGAATGGAGAGATGATTTTTCATACGCAAATCAAAGTGAAACCTCGCTCGCAGCAGATGACGTTTCAAGTCGTACGCGTGCCGCTTTTATCGTTCTCGTGGAAAAAGTGGAGAAAGATGGTCGAGGATTCTGTTCCAGTCAAAGCGCATCTAAAACCCGTTGATGCGATAGAATGGACGCCAAGGGATACGATGCTCTTTAAGAAATTAGCTTCTCCGCTAACGAGGGCCTTTCTCGTGAAATTATATCGATGCAGGCAAACGCTGGAAGATTTGCCCAGCCGCTTCTTGACCTTTCCAATTTATACAGAGACGTTTAAGGTGCCCAATCTTGTGTGGAAGGGATATGCGTGGATTCTGTTGGAACAAATGGCTTTTTCAGGAGACGTCGAGATGATGGATTTTGTAAAGCGAGTGGAAGAAGTTTGGCGCCCGCTCATGCGTCCTGTTCCAAATCCTCAAAGTCAGATGGAGGCGTGCCTCTGGGAGCTATTAGATGAGCTTTTAGCCGATAAAAGAATAAGGCTAGGGTATCCAAAATCAAAAATGAACCGTTTGCAAAGCAAGGGTGATTTTGGTAAAATATTACTGAGTGTAGAGGGATGAATAGGCAAATAGAGATAATTATGGTAACTGTATATCCAATTATTTAATCCTTTCAACTATACTTGCACAAGGCATTTATAGGCATAATTATTTGATGAAGATTTGTCATCATCCTCCTATCTGGGGCTGTGGAAAAACCATGGCCCCTTCCTAGTTTGCTAGGGCAATATCAGGGCACGTATCGTGCAAGGAAAGGAAGTTTTTCATGAAATATGCAGAAGAAGGATTACAATATCATATTCACACACGTAAAGGCGATGTAGGTCGTTATGTGATTTTACCAGGGGACCCAAAACGTTGTGCAAAAATCGCAGAACATTTTGAAGATGCAAAACTAATTGCAGATAACCGCGAGTATGTGACATACACAGGATACTTAGATGGAGAAAAAGTCAGTGTGACATCAACAGGGATTGGTGGACCATCTGCTGCGATCGCGCTTGAAGAATTAGTACGCAGTGGTGCCGATACTTTTGTCCGTGTTGGAACATGTGGCGGAATTGATATCGAAGTTAAAGGTGGCGATATCGTGATTGCGACAGGTGCGATTCGTACAGAAGGAACAACACGTGAGTACGCTCCAATCGAATTCCCAGCGATTGCAAACTATGATGTAGTAACGGCACTTTTAAATGCTGGTAAGAGCTTAGGTTACACAACACATGCAGGCGTTGTTCAATGTAAAGATTCATTCTATGGACAACATGAACCACAAGTAATGCCAGTAAGCTATGACTTACAAAACAAATGGGAAGCTTGGAAACGCCTAGGCGTGAAGGCTTCTGAAATGGAATCAGCAGCGTTATTCGTAGTGGCTAGCCATTTAGGAGTTCGCGTTGGATCTACTTTCCTAGTAGTAGGGAACCAAGAGCGTGAAGCAGCAGGTTTATCAAACCCAATCGTTCACGATACAGAAGCTGCTATTAAAGTGGCTGTTGAAGCACTTCGCAACTTAATTAAAGAAGACCGCGCAAAATAGGAAAGAGGGATTATATGGAAATCAAAGAAATTTTGAAAACAGTAGACCATACATTGCTATTGCCTGCATCAACTTGGAGCGAAATTAAAGAGATTTTGGATGATGCGATGAAATACGAAACAGCGTCAGCATGTATTCCGGCTTCTTTTGTTAAACGTGCGAGCGAATACGTGAATGGTAAATTAGCCATCTGTACCGTTATCGGATTCCCGAACGGCTATAGCACAACAGCGACAAAAGTCTTCGAGACAAAAGATGCAATCCAAAATGGTGCGAGCGAAATCGATATGGTGATTAATATCGGCGATGTGAAAGATGGACGCTTCGATGTTGTGGAAGATGAAATTCGTCAAATCCATGAAGCGTGTAATGGACATATCTTAAAAGTCATTATCGAAACAGCGCTTCTTACTGAAGAAGAAATCATCAAGATGTGTGAAGTCGTGACGAAAGCAGGAGCTGAATTCATTAAGACATCAACAGGTTTCTCAACTGCAGGTGCAACATTTGAGCACGTGGCATTGATGAAGAAACACGTTGGCGAAGGCGTTCTTGTGAAGGCTGCCGGCGGAATTTCTAGCATTGAAGATGCTGAAAAATTCATCGGATTAGGAGCAAGTCGTCTTGGAACAAGTCGGATTGTGAAAATCGTGAAGAATCAATCCGTAGAAGAGGGCACTTATTAACCCCGAAAAACCAGATAAAATCTAAATTTCCCAAGTGTTGTCGACCTTGACGACGCTTGGGATTTTGTGTATAATAATATAACGCAATAAGTGTGGATTTTAATCGGTGTGAGGGGTTGAAATATTGTCCAATTCCTTACAAATAAAGGCTTAAAACAAAAGAATTTGCATTTTTCACAAATGACAGCAAACAATTCTTTTGGTTTTTTTTTGCTTAAAAATCGACCGAAATCTTCATTTGTTACGAATTTTTAATAAATGTCATCAAAATGTAACATTTATCAATACTAATTTTATAGGGGTGGAAGAGTTGGCACATCATGATGTGAAATACGGTAGACACCGTGTGCGTAGAAGTTATGCACGAATCAGTGAAGTATTAGAATTACCTAATCTGATTGAAATCCAAACAGATTCTTACCAATGGTTCCTAGATGAAGGTATCCGCGAAATGTTCAAGGATATTTCTCCAATCGAAGACCACACTGGTAACTTGTCATTGGAATTCTTAGATTACGAATTACATGCTCCAAAATATAACATACAAGAAGCTAGAAACCACGACGCAAATTACGCGGCTCCAATTTACGTGAAAATGCGTTTAGTGAACAAAGAAACTGGCGAAGTGAAAGACCAAGAAGTATTCTTCGGTGACTTCCCATTAATGACTGAAATGGGTACATTTATCATTAATGGTGCTGAACGTGTAATTGTATCTCAATTAGTTCGTTCTCCAGGTGCTTATTTCCATGATAGACCTGACAAAAACGGTAAACAATTATATGGTTCAACATTAATTCCAAACCGTGGTGCATGGTTAGAGTACGAAACAGACTCAAAAGACATTTCTTATGTACGTATCGACCGTACTCGTAAAATCCCATTAACGGTATTAGTTCGTGCGTTAGGTTTCGGTTCAGATGACCTTATCCAAGAAATCTTCGGGGATAGCGAAACATTACGTTTAACATTAGATAAAGATGTTCATAAACGTATGGATGAATCTCGTACAGAAGAAGCATTAAAAGATATTTATGACCGTCTACGTCCTGGTGAACCAAAAACAGCTGAAAGTTCACGTAACTTATTAACAGCTCGTTTCTTCGACCCACGCCGCTATGATTTAGCAGCAGTTGGACGCTACAAAGTCAACAAAAAATTAAATCTTAAAACTCGTTTATTACACCAAACAATCGCTGAGAACTTAGTAAATCCTGAAACAGGCGAAATCGTTGTTGAAAAAGGAACTGTTCTTGAACGCGATGTAATGGAAAAAGTAGTAGAAGTACTTGAAAAAGGTGCGAACTTATTTACTTTACATCCATCAGAAGACGGTGTAATCAAAGACCCTGTAACAATCCAAACAGTAGAGGTTTACTCACCAGCTGACCCAGAACGCGTGATTAAAATCATCGGTAACGGAAACGTTGCTGAAGACGTAAAACACGTAACTGCAAGCGACATTATCGCAACAATCAGCTACTTCTTAAACCTTTACGAAGGAATCGGAACAACAGACGACATCGACCACTTAGGAAACCGTCGTATCCGTTCAGTAGGGGAATTATTACAAAACCAATTCCGTATCGGTTTATCTCGTATGGAACGTGTGGTTCGCGAACGTATGTCTATCCAAGACACTGCAACAGTGACACCACAACAATTAGTAAATATTCGTCCAGTCGTTGCGGCAATTAAAGAGTTCTTCGGATCTTCTCAATTATCACAATTCATGGACCAAACAAACCCATTAGGAGAGTTAACACACAAACGCCGTC
>CAUPXN010000046.1:0-10324 GCA_963515505.1 uncultured Streptococcus sp. | reverse complement strand
ATCTCGTATTTTGATGTTTGACTCATTGACTGTCACCTCCTTATGGACTTTTGGCTTACTGAATTTTCAGTAAGCAAGGAGAGTATCATTTCTAATACTCACGTTTAATCATTATAGCAAACAAAGCTATAGAATGCAACAGAAAACCGCGCTGCAGAGGTGCTCAGGAAAGTTTGCCAGTAGCAAATCTCTAGCAAAAAAATTTCAATATATCATATCTGATATGTAACATATATGTTACAATTGGCTTATAAAAGGAAAGAGGGAGAAAAAGAGAAAATGGTGGATTATTTAAAGCGGCTTTTTGACCGTCTTGACGCGAAATATGAGACTTTTAGAGATGATTTTGAAGCAGAATATTTTCTTCAAAAAAATGCCTTAGCGATGATCAGACTGCGACATGCCTCTGGTCTTACTCAAACGGAATTCGCTAGAAACGCCGGTATGACGCAAGGAAATCTCTCTAGGCTCGAAAAAGGAAATTATAATCCTACGCTCGCGCATCTTCAAAAAATTGCGAGTAAAAATGGGTATGATTTAGACATTCGTTTTAAGAAAAAGAAGCGATAAATGCGATGAAATCAACAAAAATAGCTCCTACAGCCAAAAACTGTAAGAGCTATTATTTTTTAAATTTTATCCCCAAACTTCATGAACGATTTCGTCAATCAATTTTAATTTATCCCATTGGGCTTCAATCGTTAAGATATTACCTTCTTCTGTAGAAGAGAATCCACATTGAGGGCTGAGACATAATTGTTCAAGAGGAACGTACTGACTCGCTTCTTTAATACGTGAAATGACTTCGCCTTTATCTTCTAAGTCCCCTGATTTAGACGTAATTAAACCAAGAACGACTTTTTGGTCTTTAATATAGCGAAGTGGAGTGAAATCACCAGCACGGTCACTATCATATTCCAAGAAGAATCCATCCACACGACAATGACCAAATAGCGTCTTCGCAACTGGTTCATAACCACCGCTAGAGAACCATGTTGAGCGGAAGTTTCCGCGGCAAATATGCATATTCACCACTAAATCTTCTGGTTTCCATTCAATGACACGGTTTAACACATCTACGTAGTCACGAGCGATTTGTTCGAGGTCAAATCCACGTGCTTCGTATGCTTCCCGTTTGTCTAACGCACAGAACTCTCCCCAGCTAGTGTCGTCTAATTGAATATTGCGGCATCCTAAGCCGTAGAAGCATTGTAGTGCCTTGCGGTATGCAGCAACCACATCATCATAGAAGAGGACTTCATTGTCTTTATAACGCTCAATAGGCACATAGTTTTTCTCACGAACTTGCGTAATCAAATGCAACATACTTGGTGAAGGAATCGTTAATTTCACAGGTGTATCGCCAGCATGCTCTTTTAAGAATTTGAAGTGTTTTACGAATGGATGGTCTTCAGAAAAATCAACCTTTCCAACGATACGTAATGTTTTTGGCTTCACATCTTTATCTTTGAATTGAACAGAGAAGTGGTCTACTTCTACAAGTTCAACCCCCTCTAAGTTTTCTAAGAAATCTAAGTGCCAGAATGCACGACGGAATTCACCGTCTGTGACAGACTTGAGGCCAAGTTCTTTTTCTTTCTCGATTAAAGCGATGATTTCTTCGTTTTCAACACGTTCTAGTTCTTCGGCATTGATTTCGCCTGTGTTAAATTTCGCACGGGCTTCTTTTAGACGTTCTGGACGTAAGAAACTTCCCACGTGATCGAGTCTAAAGGGTGCTTTTTGACAACAGCTACAGTTTTCATGATTTGACATCTGTTTTCCTCTTTTCGTTTATTCAGCTTCTGGTAAATACGCAATAGCGCGAACAGGTGACCCTGGAGTATGGTTCCAGTTAGGGTATGAAATTGAAATTACAGCACCAACGGAAGGAACTTGATCAAGGTTCGCTAACACTTCCACTTGGAAGATGTCTTGGCTTAATAAGTAGTATTCGTTTGTTAAACCATGTGCTGCAGCGTGAACACCTGAGTCTGTATCTAATGTTTCATGACCAACGGCTTTCACATTACGTTCGTGAATTAAAAATTCAAGCGCATCTTTTGCCCAACCTGGTGTATGTTGAACGTCGTTTTCGTCTAAATTACGAACTGCGTCTTGGTTTGGCCAACGTTTTGACCAGTCACTACGGAATGCGACAAAGGCACCTGGTTCGATTTGTCCGTATTCTTCTTCAAACGCTAAAATATCAGCTTTTGTTAATTCGAAGTTTGGATTTTCGGCTACTTCTTTTGAACGGTCGATGACGTAGAGTGGTAATAATAAATCTTTCAACTCGATTTCATCGAGGAATCTTCCGCCTTCATAGAAGTGGCAAGGAGGATCGATATGTGTACCGTATTGTGTCACGACTGATAGTTGTTGAACGTGGAATCCGTCTTTTAATGTAAATAAATCTTTTTGTTCCAATGCTGGTAGAGCAGGGAAGTGAGGGCTATTGGCATCGATTTGATGGCTTAAGTTGACCCATTTTGCTTGTTTTAATGTTTCGTAAGCTTTTGCTAATTGTTGTTGAAATGTTGTCATAATGATACTTCCTTTCTAAATAGGGGAAGGCTGTGGTTCAAAAATCATTCTCCCCACAGCCTTTTTGTTCGTTTTCTAATGCGAGGTTATTCTCCCCAAACCTCACGTGCGATTTCTGAAATCAATGCAATTTTCTTCCATTGATCTTCTTCTTTAATGACATTTCCTTCTTCTGTTGAAGCAAATCCACATTGAGTACTTAAGTATAAGTTTTCAAGTGGTACATATTGGCTTGCTTCTTTAATACGAGCGATGACTTCATCTTTGTCTTCTAAGTCTGCAAATTTTGAAGTTAAAAGACCAAGAACCACTTTCTTACCGTCAGAAACTTTTGCAAGTGGCTTGAAGTCGCCGGCACGGTCTGTATCGTATTCTAAGTAGTACGCATTTACATGTTCACCTGCTAATAGCTCATCTTCTACTTTTTCGTATCCCCCTTGAGAAATCCAAGTAGAGTGGAAGTTACCACGGCAAACGTGTGTATTCACTGCTAAGTCTTTTGGTAATGCATCAATCACTGAGTTGTTCAATTGTAATGCACGACCTGCAAAGTCACGTCGAACTTCTTCTAATGGACGGCTGTCGTTGAAACGTTTTGAAAAACCATCGTCTGCTAAAGCGCCCCATGTACAGTCGTCAAATTGAATTGTGCGAAGGCCTTCGTTGTATAAGTCTGTAATGACATCTACATATGCGTTTTTAATCGCTTCGAACAACTCTTTTTCAGTTGGATAAACTGCTTTCCACGCTGCAATGTGTTCAGGTGTACGAATTAATTCGAAATAGAATTGTGATGGAGAAGGGATTGTGAATTTCACAATCACATCTTCGTCTTTCACTAAATCACGTAAGAATTTGAAATGTTCTACGAATGGGTGATTATGTCCATCGATTGGAGCTGTTAATGTTGCAGTATCGGCTTTTGTTTCGATACCGTTAAATTTATAACCATGTTCACCAACTGTATGTTCCACACCATTGAATCCCCAGAAAAAGTCAAGGTGCCAGTAAGCGCGGCGGAATTCGCCGTCTGTAACGCCTTTTAATCCAGCAGCAATTTGTTTTTGAACGATTTCGCGAATCGTTTTATCTTCTACAGCTGTTAATTCTTCACGTGTGATTTCGCCGTTTGCGAATTTTGCGCGTGCTTCTACTAATTCTTTTGGACGTAAGAAACTTCCTACGTGGTCTACTCTAAATGGTGCTTGTTTTGATGTCATAAATTTATTTCTCCAATCTATCTTTCAAATTCTAATGAAGTATGAATTATTCTCCCCATACCTCACGAGCGATTTCTGAAATCAATGCGATTTTCTTCCATTGATCTTCTTCTGTTAAAATATTTCCTTCTTCTGTTGAAGCAAATCCACATTGTGTACTTAAGTATAAGTCTTCTAGTGGAACATATTGGCTTGCTTCTTTAATACGAGCAATCACTTCATCTTTATCTTCTAATTTTCCTGATTTAGAAGTTAGAAGTCCTAGAACGACTTTCTTACCATTGTTTACTTTCGCTAGTGGCTTGAAGTCGCCGGCGCGGTCTGTATCGTATTCTAAGTAGTACGCATGTACGTTTTCATCTTCGAATAATGCGTCGCTTACTGAATCGTAGCCACCTGAACTTGCCCAAGTTGAGTGGAAGTTACCACGGCATACGTGAGTATTTACTGTTAAATCTTCTGGTAAGTCTTCTAGAATTCCGTTGTTTAACTCTAAGAATTCACGTTTGTGTTCTCTTCTTAACTCTTCAGGTGTTAAATGACTTTCTTTTGAGATGATGTTTAAGAAGTTATCATCTACGATAACGCCCCATGTACAGTCATCGATTTGTAAGAGACGGCAACCTGCATCGTATAATTCTTTAATCACTTGTCTGTAAGCAGCAATGATATCTTTAAAGAGTTCTTCTTTTGAAGGGTATGCTGAGAAAGTTTGCTCAATATGCTCTGCGTCACGAATTAATTCGAAGTAGAATTGCGCTGGAGCAGGGATTGTTTGTTTTACGATGAAATCTTCGTCTTCGAATTGTTTTAAGAATTTGAAATGTTCTACGAATGGGTGATTTTCACCAGTGATTTTTCCAACGACATCTGCTGAGTCAGGTTTTGTGATTTCATCGTGGAATTGATATCCGATTTTCGCTTGAGTGTGATCCACTCCGTTCAATCCCCAGAAGAAATCTAAGTGCCAGTATTGGCGACGGAATTCGCCGTCAGTGAATCCTTTTAATCCAGCTTTCTTTTGTTGTTCGACTAACTTTTCGATGGCTTTATCTTCGACGGCTGTTAATTCCTCGCGTGTAATTTCACCTTTTACAAATTTTTCTTTTGCTTCTACTAATTCTTTTGGACGTAAGAAACTTCCTACGTGATCGACTCTAAATGGTGCTTGTAATTTTGACATTGGACATTCCTCCTATAAATAAAAAATCCTCACAGTATCGCTACTGCAAGGACGAAATTTTCGTGTTACCACCTTGTTTTGTAGAATCCTCACGAATCCTACCTTTTCGAGTACGCACACTAGGTGTTATACTCTACAGCTATAATGGGCTACCCATTTACGTCTAATGATTCGACGTAAAATCACTCCGAGGCCATCTTCAAAAATTCAATTTCATCTCTTCCCACCAACCGAGACTCTCTTAGCAAATCTTATTTTCTACTCACCTGTTCTTTGTGATGTCTTATGAACATGTTCTTAGGATAACAGAGAACAAACCGCATAGCAATAGGTTTTCTTATACCGTTTTTCTATCAATTGTTATAACTATTGGTTATATATCTGTAAAACCCTATAAAAATGGTTATAAAAAAGACTTAGAGACAATCTCTAAGTCTTATATCATTATTCAGAATCGACTAATTCATGTAATTTTTTCTTATAGTAGAATGTTGCAAAAATCGATAACCCAAGAATAACGACAACATACGCAATCGTAATGAACCAAACGAAAGTACGATTCCATTCTGGTAAGTGGATTAATAAATAAATCGCTCCGAAGAGAAATCCGAAGAGAACTACGGCAAAAATGACCGACTTCACTCCGCTACGCATACGGTTTAAGAGTTCAATGACATTCGTCCAAGTTGGCGTAAAGAGCTTCAAGTCTCTCGCGTATCCCCAACGGCTAAGCCCCAGACTGATGATTCCCCATGAGAGAATAATGCCCAAGGTCATATAAATTGGTAAGCGAAGCACCGTACAAATGACTGTCATAAGAATGACCGGAATCGCAGACTGAATCGCAAAGAGAATCCAGAATTTACGTTCTAAAAATTGATGCATATCGAATGGAAGAACTTTTAGATAATAATAGTTTTCCCGCTCGAGTGAAATTCCGACCGCTAATAAGTTGTTTCCTCCTGTATTGAAGAATGCAATGAAGGTAATAAGCATTGCAAATGGTAAGAAAGTATTTAGATTTAGGAAATTCATAAAACTAAATCCTGTAGGACCACCCGAAAAATTTAAAACTGTTGGAAGAAGCAAGAGATATGGTAATATTCCTGCAGCAATAATCGTTTGCGTTAATACAGAACCTTCCATTAATTGACGAAGTGTATAGCGAATCATGAATTTCGTTGAAAGCTTGTTGCCATCTAACTCCATTTCTTTTACACGTTCGACTTTTACATTCGAAGATGATGTTTGCGAAACAGCTTCATAGAAGTTTGGCAATACGATGAACTTCACGAGTAGTAAAATCGCCACAAATACTAAAATCACGAATCCAATCATCGGATAAACACTCATATCGAATGGATTTAAAATCGCATTATAGAAGGCAAGTACTGGTTGAAGGAAAATTGGCATTTCTCCTGTCATAAAAGTATTCACCACGGATTTTGACAAAATCATTTGATATCCAATAATGGCCCCAAGAGAAATCCCAAAAATTAAAACATTCGCAATCACGGATTGATATTTTCTAAAAAGTGGAATCTTCGCTAGGAAGAAGCAGAGAAGAAACATCAAGACGTAAACAATCGCACTGAGTACAAGCGCCCCTATTAAGGCAATTGGAATCGTGAAGAGGAAGTTTCCTCCTGAAAAATACACGTGGATTCCAAATAGCATTACGATTGGCAGAAATCCTTGCAGTGTAGCCACCACAATCGAAAGGCTCTTCCCAAGAATGACTTCTAATTCTGTAAAGGCATAAGGTAAATACGATTCAAAGTCTTTACTTTCATAAAAGACATTGTAAATAGCTGGCAATGCTTGCGAAATTAAAATCATCAAGAATAAGAAGACCGTACTCGCAAATTGAAGTGGAGGGTATGAACGTCCCGAAATCGCTCCAGGAATTCCAAATAAAGCTCCAAACATCACCGCAAATAGTAATTGCTGCATCAATGTTTTCATCGCAACATTCACCGGTTTCGATGGATTTTTAGCCTGTTTCTTTCGATAATTTTGTAATTGTGCCGGTTGCGTCGCAAAAATTAAATTGGTCTTCACCAGCGTAAGAATTCGATTAAACCGCATGTGAATCCACTCCTTCTTGTCTACCGGCTAGTGATAAGTAGATTTCTTCAAGCGTGCTTTCTGGTTGTTGGCCTTTCAACTCTTGAATCGTACCGTAGAAGAGTAGTTTTCCTTTTTTCAAAATAGCAATTTTATCGCAAAGTTGTTCTGCCACTTCTAAAACGTGTGTCGAGAAGAGAACGGTATTGCCTTTATCGGCATGTTCACGCATTAATTTCTTCAAGTCATAAGAAGCTTGTGGGTCAAGACCTGTCATTGGTTCATCGAGTACCCAAATTTCAGGATCTGATAAAAGTGCGCCGATAACGAATACTTTTTGACGCATCCCATGTGAGAACGAATCAATGACTTCATAGCGATGTCCTTCGAAATCAAATAATTCTAGTAAATAAGCTAAACGACTTTCTACTTCGTCTAGAGTCATGCCATAAGAAGAAGCGACTAATTCCCAGAATTCATTAGCTGTTAAACGTAGGAATAGGTCGGGACTATCCGCCACATAGCCAATTTTTTCTTTAATGGCTAGACGATTAGATGACAATTCTTGTCCGTCCACAATAATTTCTCCGCTTGTTGGATGAATGACGCTCACGAGTGATTTAATCGTGGTTGATTTACCAGCCCCGTTATGTCCGATTAATCCAATAATTTTTCCACTTTCAATTGTTAAGTTAAGTCCATCTAAAGCGACGGTTTGATCATATACTTTTGATACATTACGAAATTCAATCATATTTATTCCTCCTTATGGATTGTTTCACCCTTATTATACCGCTAATAATTCGAAAAAGTAGTACTTTTTTGCGTAAAAAGAGTATTTTTTTGCTAAAAACCTCTTTTTAACATCTTAAGAATGTTTCTTTTTTTTACAGCGGAATAATTAGAAACTGAATAGTAAAAGCACTCATTAAGATTACGAAGAATCATACGGATTCTATAGTAGTAGTAATAGGGAATAGCATTAAATGCGAAAAAGAGGGAGTTAGGAATTTATTCCTTACTCCCTCTTTGAGGCTTTAAAGGTGAGAGACCTTAGGCTCGAACCGGTGCCCTATTATCACTACTATGAAGATATCCGTAAGGATTCGTAGTAATCGATTTTATAGAGTCTTACTTACTATTCGTTTTCTTCGTCGACTAATTGTTGCGCAAAGTCTTTCATGTTGCCTTTAATTTGGTCATCTGAAAGTGATGCAGTTGGTGTTTCTGTTGCTACTGATTCAGTCGTAGATTCAGTCGCTTCAGAAGCTTCTTCTGTTTCTTCTTCGCGGTCTACAATCGCTAATGAACTTACAATCGCATCTTGATCGAGACGCATCATACGAACTCCAAGTGCGCCACGGCCTGTTTGAGACACGTCTTCGGCATGGAATCGAATGATAACCCCTTTATTCGTCATGATGAGTAAGTCTTCGTCTCCCGTTACAGTACGTAGGCAGACAAGTGGTCCATTTTTCTCCGTAATACGAAGTGTACGAACCCCTTTCACGCCACGGCCTTTCAATGCGTATTCGCTCGCAGCAGTACGTTTTCCGTACCCTTTCTCGCTGACCACTAATACTTCACGGTCTGGCGTTAAAATATCCATTCCGATAACATAGTCGCCCTCACGTAGAGAAACCCCACGAACACCTGAAGCGGTACGACCCATCGCACGAACTTTATCTTCATGGAAGCTTACAGCATTACCGTGATAGGTTCCGAGGATGATGCCATCATTTCCGCTTGTGACTACTACACGGATCAATTCATCATCTTCGCGTAATTGGATAGCACGTAGACCATTTGTACGGATATTCTTGAATTCTGATAGACGAACACGTTTAACCGTTCCACGTAATGTTGTGAAGAACAAGTAACGTTCTGATTCATCTGATTCTGGAACACTGATAATCGCTTGAATTTTCTCAGCTGAATCAATGTTTAATAAGTTGATGACTGGTAATCCTTTTGCAGTACGGCTATATTCAGGAATTTCATACCCTTTTGCTTGGTACACTTTCCCTGTATTCGTAAAGAAGAGGAGTGAATCATGTGTTGAACATGAAATCATGTTTTCCACGTAGTCATCATCATGGACGCTCATTCCTTGAACCCCACGTCCTCCACGGCGTTGTGCCTTGAATTCAGTGTTTGCAAGACGTTTGATATATCCATTCTTCGTTAATGTAATCACGACATCTTCTTGTTCGATTAAATCTTCATCTTCAAGGCTTAATGCTTCTCCGACTAATAATTCTGTACGACGAGGATTGTCGAAACGTTGTTGGATTTCAAGAAGCTCTTGTTCGATGATTTCGTAACGAAGTTCTTCGCTCGCTAATACTTTTTCTAAGTATTGAATGGTTGCTTGTAATTCGTTGTATTCTGCATCGATTTTCTCGCGTTCTAATCCTGTTAAACGAACCATACGCATATCAAGAATCGCTTGTGCTTGTTTATCGCTTAAGCCGTATTCATTCATGAAGCGTTCTTTGGCGATATCTCCACTTGCTGAACTTCTTAAAATGGCCACAATCGCATCGATATGGTCTAAGGCGATTTGCAAGCCTTCTAAGATGTGAGCGCGGTCTTCAGCTTTTTTCTTATCGAATAAGCTACGACGACGTACCACTTCTTCTTGGTGATCTAAGTAGTGGCGTAAAATTTCTTTTAAGCTCAATACTTTTGGCTCTTGATTCACAATCGCAAGCATATTGAATCCGAAGTTTGATTGCAATGGTGTTAATTTGTATAAATTATTTAATACAACGGATGCTGAAACATCACGACGCACTTCAATCACGACACGCATTCCCACACGGTCAGATTCATCGTTTAAGTAAGTAATTCCTTCGATTTTCTTCTCGTGGTGTAATTGTGCGATACGTTCTACTAAACGCGCTTTATTTACCATATATGGTAATTCAGTGATGATGATGCGTTCTTTTCCGTTTTTCAATTCTTCGATTTGTACGCGTCCACGAACCGTAATGGATCCGCGTCCTGTTTCGTACGCACGACGAATTCCAGATTTACCTAATACAATTCCTCCAGTTGGGAAGTCAGGACCTGGGAGAACTTCCATCAATTCAGTAGTGGTTACATCAGGGTTCTTCATTAATAAGTGAAGAGCAGAGATAACTTCCGCCAAGTTATGTGGTGGAATATTTGTTGCCATCCCTACGGCAATCCCTGTTGCACCGTTGACTAATAAGTTTGGAATACGTGCTGGTAATACTTCCGGTTCACGTTCTGTTGAATCGTAGTTATCACGGAAATTAATCGTATCTTTGTTAATATCGCG
>CAUPXN010000045.1:0-10722 GCA_963515505.1 uncultured Streptococcus sp. | reverse complement strand
TACAGAACTAAATCCTTCGCTTAAATTAATTGTCTAACTTTTTGGGGTCAGTACATAAAGGGTGCCTTTTTTGTGTGGAAAAATAGGTGATAAAACTTGAATACGTATTTATACGTGCTATAATTGAAGTGTCAGGAGGTAGAACTAATGCCGATGACACAAGAACAAATGGTCAAATTACTTGTAAAACATGGTTTTGAAGTTGTAAAAGGTGGGAAAGGTTCTCACTTAAAAATGACAAAACCAGGACAAGTACGACCAATTATTATTCCTCACGGAGAATTGAATAAATTTACTGAAAGAGGAATAATGAAGCAAGCTGGGTTGAAATAACCCAGTCTTGCTTTCGAGAACAGGAGGTGTAGCACATGTTATTAACGTATCCAGCATTAATTTATTTTACGGTAGAGGAAGAGGATAGCCCGTATTTTGTTCACTTCCCAGACTTTGAGAACTCAGCAACACAAGGACGTACGATTTCTGAAGCAATGAGTAATGCCAGTGAGTATTTAGGAATGATGGCAGCGAGCCTCATTGAAGAAGGAGAAAAATTACCAAAAGCCTCCGCAATCAATGATTTGACACTTGAAGAAGATTTTCCATTTAAAGACGATGAAGATGTAGCCTCAGAATATAATCTGGATCAGTCTTTTAAATCAATGGTGATGGTAGATGTTGAGGATTATTTAGATGCCACAAAACTCGTCAAGAAAACATTGACGATACCAAAATGGGCCAATGACTTGGCGGTTAAACGCAACATTAACTTCTCTCAATTGCTGACAACAGCCATTGTGAATGAAGTGCGGATGTAAAAATTTTTATCTTTAATGCGATTGATTGGAAAAGGATGGGAATTGAAATTGAAAAAGCTGATAAGAGTACTTTTAGTAGTTGTGGGCCTAGTTGTTGGTGGATACACAATAATGGGAATAGTTCGCAATCATGAGATAGTCCAAATCGTTAAGAGTGATGAAGTTAAAGCAATTATTGAAAATAATTTAAAGAAAAGACATGCGGGAGCTCTTGAAGAAGGAAATATCATTCAAAGTTATGAAATTGATAATGACTCGATATTTGGAGCCCAATGGGAGGCATAAAGTTTCGCGTTTTTATTAATAATAACAAAGAAATGTATGTTAATTTTTCGATTAATAAAGATCCCCGTTATACTGATGGTAGGTTAGTCAATGAAGGTGGGGGACAGTCTCAAGAATTTAAAAAATTAATAGATGGAGCCGAAAAATAGGATACCGTTTCAAAAGGATGGGAATTGAAATTGAAAAAGATAATAAGAGTACTTATAGGACTCTTTGTAGTTGTGGGCTTAGTAGTTGGTGGATATACAATAATGGAAATAGTTCGCAATCATGAGATGGTTCAAATTGTTAAGAGAGATGAAGTTAAAGAAATAGTAGAAAACTATCTCCGATATTTGGATAATGATGCTTTAACAGATAAAGGTAAAATTGTTTCCTATCAGATTGATGAACAGTCAATCGAGCATAATCCTATGGGAGGAATTATGTTTACGGTGTTTCTGAATGATGATAGTGAACTGTATGTCCGAATGACTCTAGAAAAACACCATGAAACGGGGAAAATACAACAGTCTGGTGGAGGATATGCTAAAAAAGTCAAAGATTTAGTAGGTAAAAAGGATTAAAAAGTGTATCATTATCCTGTTGTATAGGGATTTAGATAAAATGTCAGTCGACAGAGAAAAAGGAGATAACAATAGATGGAATTGTTGAGGATATTAGCTACTGAGGGGAATCCATTTTGGGATCCAAAGGCAGTTCAAGAAGTAATCTGGGTTTTAATGATATTTGGTTTGGTTGTTTTTGCAGGTATTGTAGCTCTTGCTTATGTTTTTATGAAAGCTGCAATCACAGTTGTTAAGTATAAACCAACAAAAGACGAGGAAACGTTAGACCAAAATGAAATAATAGAAGAACCAACAGATAATGAAGAATAAAAATAAGCACTAATCCAATCCGATTTGCGGAGTGATTAGTGCTTTTTTACAGACTGAGAGAGTATTTATTACGAGTGTAGTTCATGATATACTATGAAAAATAAGATATCGTTTCAAAAGGATGGGGATTGAAATTGAAAAAGATGATAAGAGTACTTTTAGTAGTTGTGGGCCTAGTTGTTGGTGGATACACAATACTGGGAATAGTTCAAAATAATGAGATAAATCAAATCGTTAAGAGTGAAGAGGTTGAACAGATATATTTGAAAGAATTAACATGGATTGACCCCGATGCTTTAACTGAAAAAGGGTTCATCCAAAAATATACAATTTACTCATTTAATAAAATACCAACAGGCGGAATCTTTGTTTATCTTTATGTTAATGACAATAAAGATTATACAATCTCCTTTAACCTTTATAAGGATTATAATACTGGTAAGATTGAATATGGTGGAGGTAGTTGGTCACCGGAGTTGGTTGAATTTGTAAAAAGTAAAAAAGCTGAGTAAAGTTTATATAGAGAACATTGTACGGTATACTATGCAAAAAGAAGGAAAGTGAACAATTAAAAGGGAGATATAACAGATGGAACTATTAAGAATTTTTGGCAATCAATTTTTTAAGGACTTTTTCATTAATTTTGGCGTTGCGGCTTTATTTTGTTTGGCGTTCTTTCTAGCAGTTGTTTACACGGTTGTAAAGGTACTTATGGTGCAAGAATCGAATCACACAACGACTGTGGATGAATCAAAAAAGGCAAACAAAAAATAATGGAAAATAAAAATAAGCACTAATCCAATCCGATTTGCGGAGCGATTAGTGCTTTTCTTTTGGCTCTTTATCGTCTAGTGAATCCTCGTCATCGGGAAGATTCTCGATGAGGTTGGCGAGTTTTTTCAACTCGTTATAGGTGCGAAGCATGTTGATACTTGTTACGATGCTTGTCGTTGCGAATAGACAGCAGAATAATGTGATAAAGTCAAATCCATTTCCAGGATAATGCGTCGTTGCTAGAAAGATAAAGAAGACGGCTAATATGATTTCAAAATATAGTTTTCTAAAGAAACTTTTTCGTGTCATCGCAATCATCCTTTCCTGTCAAAATCTTACAAAATTCCAGACAAATAAGCAAGTATTTATTCTTGATTTTTCCTGACCAAATGAGTATCATAAAACTATGAGTTAGCACTCAGTGTTTTTGAGTGCTAAAAAAGATGAAGGAGGATTTCATATGTTAAAGCCTTTAAAAGATAGAGTTGTTATTCAAATGGTAGAGCAAGAAGAAAAAACTGCTGGAGGATTATTCCTACCAACAACTGCTCAAGAAAAATTACAATTTGCAAAAGTCATCGCAACAAGCGAATTCACTGCTGCAGAAGACCGTCAAGTAGCGGTTGGCGATAAAGTCGTATTCGAGAAATATTCAGGAACAGAAGTTAAATTAGATGGTCAAGAATATATCATCGTGAAAGAAAAAGACATTATCGCAATTGTTGAATAAAGGAGGATACAACTATGGTGAAAGATATTAAATTTGCAGAAGACGCAAGAAGCGCCATGCTACGTGGTGTGGACGTTTTAGCGAACACAGTAAAAGTAACATTAGGACCAAAAGGACGTAATGTTGTATTAGAAAAAGCATTTGGGTCTCCACTGATTACAAATGATGGGGTAACAATTGCCAAAGAAATCGAATTAGAAGATCACTTCGAAAACATGGGTGCAAAACTCGTTGCTGAAGTGGCTTCAAAAACAAATGATATTGCCGGTGACGGTACAACAACAGCGACTGTGTTAACACAAGCGATCGTTCGTGAAGGATTGAAAAACGTTACTGCTGGAGCAAACCCAGTAGGCATCCGTCGCGGGATTGAACTTGCAACAAAAGCAGCTGTTGAAGAATTACATCGCATTTCTCGTCCAGTAGAATCAAAAGAAGCCATCGCACAAGTTGCGGCCATTTCTTCAGGTTCAGCTGAAGTCGGTGAATTAATCGCCGAAGCTATGGAAAAAGTGGGTAACGACGGAGTTATCACAATCGAAGAATCTAAAGGGATTGAAACAGAATTAGATGTTGTAGAAGGAATGCAATTTGACCGTGGTTACTTATCACAATACATGGTAACTGATAACGACAAGATGATTGCGACTTTAGACAATCCATTTATCTTAATCACAGATAAAAAAGTGTCAAACATCCAAGAAATCATTCCATTATTAGAACAAATCGTTCAACAAGGACGTGCGTTATTAATCATCGCGGATGACGTGGATGGCGAAGCTTTACCAACATTAGTATTAAACAAATTACGCGGAACATTTAACGTGGTAGCTGTAAAAGCTCCAGGATTCGGTGACCGTCGTAAAGCGATGTTAGAAGATATCGCTGTGTTAACAGGTGCTCAAGTTATTACAGAAGACCTTGGCTTAGAATTAAAAGACGCAACATTAGCTCAATTAGGGACAGCTGGTAAAGTTGTGGTTTCTAAAGACAGCACTACAATCGTTGAAGGTGCAGGTTCTAAAGAATTAATCGCGAATCGTGTTGCTTTAATTCGCGCACAAGCACAAGATACAACAAGTGATTTTGACCGTGAAAAATTACATGAACGTCTTGCTAAATTATCAGGTGGGGTTGCCGTGATTAAAGTCGGTGCCGCTACTGAAACAGAATTGAAAGAGAAAAAACTTCGCATTGAAGATGCCTTAAACGCAACTCGCGCAGCGGTTGAAGAAGGTATCGTTTCAGGTGGGGGAACAGCTCTTGTGAACGTTCAAAAAGTCGTAGACGCTCTTGAGTTAGAAGGCGACTTAGCGACAGGTGCGAAAATCGTATCTCGTTCATTAGAAGAACCATTACGTCAAATCGCAGAAAATGCAGGTCTTGAAGGTTCAGTCATTGTTGCTCGTTTGAAATCTGAAGAAAAAGGAATTGGATACAATGCCGCTACAGATGAATGGGTAAACATGATTGAAGCAGGTATCGTGGACCCAACAAAAGTAACACGTTCTGCATTACAAAATGCTGCATCTGTTTCAGCATTATTATTAACAACAGAAGCTGTTGTAGCTGACAAACCAGCTCCAGTAGCACCACCAATGCCAGGAATGGATCCGGGCATGGGTATGATGTAATCAAAGAGGGGTGAAAGTTTTTCACCCCTCTTTTTCTTTTTGGAATAAAAACACCGAAAGGTGTCTACTCAAGAAAGAGAACTTCGTTCAAAACTACGAACCCTTGAGGATATCTCTATAGTATATGCAATGAGGCACCGGCTTGAGCCAAGGTCTCAAGCTCTTTCAAGATTCAAACGGACTCTAAAAAAATAAATTTTTAAGAGTCCATAATTCACTTTGAATGCTAAGTCTCATTGCTAATACTATGGAATCCTCGGGGTTCTTCGTTTTGAACAATTTTTTGGTGATACTTATAAAAAAGAGGATGGAATAGAGATAGTAGGAGAAAGTGCTACTCCTCGGGGTTCTCCGTTTTGAACTCTTTTTTTTGAGATACTTATAAAAAAAAGAGTGGAATAGAGAAAGAAAATAAGACCAACGGAGATGTTGGTCTTATTGTTGTGCTTATGATAATAAAGTGCGGCAGTGCTCGTACTCTGGATAGGAAGAGAATTCTGTCGTGAGGAAGTCCTCGATAAAGGCGAAGCGTTCTGTATAAATTGAACGAATGACTTCGGACTCTGTATGTTCTAGGGTATAGGCCATTACCTGCAAGAGCAGTTGTGGGTGCGTGTCTTGCAAGATTTCAAGGAGGCCCTCAAGTGTATCAGGGTTTTCCTGTCCGATTTGTTGCAGTAAGGTATGGATGGAAATCCAGTCTTTCATATCATACGTTATGTCTTCGGTTGTTACTTCCAGCTGAGAGAGGAAATCGTCGAAAGAGTTTGCCACTTCGAGCCACTGATCCATTTCAACGTCAAGCAGACGGATGCTTGGTTCCTGTTCAATACCGTTTTGATAATCGAAGGCGTAGTAGACAGGTCCGTCTTGGAAAAAGACTACAAAGTACTCGGGCAACCCTGTCACTTCTGGGGACCATGCAGCATTCAGAATGCTTGGGAAATACGGGCCTTCTGAGTAGCCACTCAGTCCATTACAGAGGGCGTAGTCAAGGCCAAAGCGAGTTGGTTCCACCGTTGTGATTTTAGTGTTCGTGAAGAATCCGGCACCATTTTCCAAAAGAAAATCCACGTAACTCTGTGGCAATGGAAAACGAGAAAAATCCTCTATCGTCTGTGGAATCGGCGAGAATAACTGTTGCTGAATCATGGGGCTCCTTTCTACTGCAAAATCCGTCTTAGGATGGATGCAGAAATTTTTACGTTTTGCTACTCTATCTTTACCTACTATTTTACACACAAATAGGAAAATATGGTACAATGAGGGTATTAAATCTAAAGGAGAGTGTCAAAAAATGACAGTAGTATGGATTGTATTAGGAGTCTTAGCAGTAATTGTCTTATGGGCAATGTTTGCTTACAACGGACTTGTACAACAAAAAAACTGGGTTCAAGAAGCTTGGGCACAAATCGATGTTCAATTACAACGTCGTAACGACTTAGTTCCAAACCTTGTTGAAACAGTAAAAGGTTACGCAAAACACGAACAAGAAACATTAACTCAAGTAATTGCGATGAGAAACCAAATTGCAAACATGGGTAGCGATGTTTCACCACAAGAAAAAATGGAAGCATCTAACCAATTATCAGGTGCTTTAAAAACTATTTTCGCTTTAGCTGAAAGCTATCCTGATTTAAAAGCGAACGACAGCTTCTTAAACTTACAAGAAGAATTGACAAACACAGAGAACAAAATCTCTTACGCTCGTCAATTATACAATTCAAGTGTTGCGAGATATAACATCTCTATTCAATCAATTCCAACAAACATTATTGCTGGTTTTGGTGGATTCACTAAAGAAGAAATGTTAGAAACTCCAGTTGAAGCTCGTAAAGTTCCTGAAGTGAAATTCTAATTGACAGTTCATTAGTAGGGAGGGAGTGCTAGGATGTTATACCAACAAATTGCTTCCAACAAACGCAAAACGCTGGTCGTTATTGCGTTGTACATGGCGCTCTTCATTGCAGTGGGAATCGGAATTGGATATTATGCTTTACGCAGTGTCGTCGCTGGGGTTATTATCGCCCTTGTTGCCGGCGGGTTGTATTCAATGATGATGATTGCAAATGCGACTAATGTAGTGATGCAATTAAACCATGCCAAAGAAATTACAGATAAAAATCAAGCACCGATGATTTGGAACATCGTCACTGATATGGCGATGATCGCAAAAGTACCAATGCCGCGTATCTTCATTATCGAGGACGAATCTCCAAACGCGTTTGCGACAGGAAGTTCTCCAGAAAATGCAGCCGTGGCGGTCACAACAGGATTGTTAGAACGGTTGAATCGTGAAGAACTTGAAGGGGTAATTGCCCACGAGTTTGGACACATCCGTAACTATGACGTTCGCCTTCAAACAATTGCGATTGCGCTTGGTGCCGTGATTGCCATGCTCGTCCAATTCGGAAGTCGCATGATGTTCTGGGGTGGCGGTAGTAGAGACCGAGATGATGATGACAACGGTGGTGGCGCAAATGCCATCTTCATGGTCATCGGTTTAATCGCGATGATTCTTGGACCATTTATGTCGACCATCCTGCAGTTGGCCTTGTCACGAAATCGTGAGTACTTAGCAGATGCGTCAGCGGTGGAATTCACACGAAATCCATACGGACTTATCTCTGCGCTTCAAAAGATTTCAGAAGCTCCGCCAATGACGGAAGCCGACAAGAAGAGTGCGGCGTTATATATCTCAAATCCGTTTGGGGAAGAAGGAGATTCGCTCTTCTCAACACACCCATCGACGGCCAATCGTATTAAACGATTAGAAAAAATGTAACCTGAAGACTGAGGATTCCTCAGTCTTTTTTGTTTTCTGAGAACTAGATTAGAATGTTGCTAAATTGTTACAAAAGAAAACGGTTCACACGTAAAAATGTAATCTAATATATATGTTTTAGTAGAAAGAAATCCTATATAATGGAACATGATAAACTCTATGGAGGTGAGACTGTGGCTAAACAATTGTATATCCATTACGATAGCGTATCGAACCATGTACTAACAAAGTCGATTGTGTTTCGTTTGTCTGCCTTACCACAGTCTGAGATTCCGCAAAACCTTCTTCTCTTAAACGGGAAGTCCAGCCTTGCTACCCACGATCCATATACTGGCTTCATGTGGGTGAAGGGGCGTAAAAATGTGTTAGCGTATCTCCAAGGGGTGGAAGAAGGCAAAGAGGCGCCATCGAACTGGGTGGACTTTGATTCGATTGATTTCGTACATCAATTAACGCCGCAAGAAATTGCAGACTTGCTGTATATTTCGCACGCGAAGACGCACTTGCATTCGCCGTTCTTCTATAAATTACAAAATAACTTTATTTACTTGTCACTTGAAAATGGCTACTCGAAAGTGTACTACCGTAAAATTGAGCAATTCTTGCCAATCTTATCGGCGCAAGTGAAAATCGAGATGACAGATATTTTAAACGAGACACCGAAGTTCTTATTCTTTGGTTCTGACAAAGTGGCTTCAGCGATTTCCATCGAAGCGCTCAAAGAAATGATGCCATTGTATCGTGAAGGAATCAGCTTGGCTTTTGATAAAGTCACAAAGAAAGAAGACAGCTACGAAGTACCAATCTTCTTAACAGAGGACCGTTATCATTATGCCGATAAAGAAGTGACACAAAACGTCCGCATCGGACAACTCGCGTATAGCGAAACGTATCAAAACTGGAAGGTTTCAGCGAAACTTCCAACGAATGACGCTATTTAAAGCACTTTTCACAGCGGTTGTGAAAGGTGCTTTTTTAATCGCTTGGCCGTAACTTGTAACCATTGGGCCGTTTTGTTATACTGAAAAGTGCAAGGTTATTTTCAAAATAACGTTCGAAGAGCCTAAATGAGGCGGTTCGCAGTACGCGAATAGTTTGGAGGATTCATATGAAAATTGTAGTAATTTACGGTGGAAAGAGTGCAGAGCACGATATTTCAATTTTAACAGCCGGTTCAATTATTAAAGAAATTTATTTCGAGTATTACGATGTGCAACCAGTGTACATTACAAAAGAAGGAACATGGTTAAAAGGAGAAGCGTTAAAAGCACCTGTAGCTTTTGACCAAGCACTTCGTTTAACAGAAGGGTCTGTAGCGCATTTTGCAACGACTGAAGGCGAAACATCAACAGGCGTTCGCATCCAACCATGCGATATCGCAGGACCAGATACAGTAGTATTCCCAATCTTACACGGACCAAACGGAGAAGATGGAACGATTCAAGGTTTATTTGAAATCTTAGACTTACCATATGTTGGTTGTGGCGTATTAGCTAGCGCAAACGGAATGGACAAAATTGCCAGCAAGCATTTATTCCAGCAAGCAGGCATTCCACAAGTGCCATTCGTCCCATTCGTGAAAGCTGATTTCGAAAAATTACCAGAAGCCATCTTCACACGTATCGAAGGAACATTACGCTATCCAGTGTTCGTGAAACCAGCGAATATGGGTTCTAGTGTTGGGATTTCTAAAGCGACAAACCGCGAAGAATTAACAGCAGCCATCGAAGAAGCGTTGAAATATGACCGTCGTATTGTCGTAGAACAAGGAATCGACGCGCGAGAAGTCGAAGTAGCGGTTCTTGGAAACGACGAAGTGAACACATCTGTGGTTGGGGAAGTCGTGAAACAAGCAGGTTTCTACGATTACAACGAGAAATACATTAACAACACAACAACACTTCAAATCCCCGCAGCGATTCCAGAAGAAGTCTCTGCAAAAATTCGTGAATATGCTGAAACAGCCTTCCGTGCCATTGACGGTAGTGGCTTAACACGTTGTGATTTCTTCTTAACAGAAGCCAACGAAGTGTTTATCAACGAATTGAATACAATGCCAGGGTTCACACAATTTAGTATGTATCCAAAACTTTGGGAAGCAATGGGCATTTCCTATAAAGATTTAGTCGAAGAACTCATTCAATTAGCGTTGAAACGCTATAACGATCGTCACGCGAGATAAGGGGTAGAAAGATGAGTATTGGAACAGTTGCTGAAATTACAAAAGCCGTCGAAGCGATTGATTATCAATCAGCACATCGATTTGAAGTCATCGAATCTGTGGCCTTCGACACACGAAAATTAGGTCCAAACAGCCTTTTCGTGCCACTTCAAGGGCAAACAGACGGACATGATTATATTGAACAAGCGATTCAAGCAGGCGCAACAGCCGTGTTATGGGGCAAACAAGATGTAACGCCACCAGATGGAATCTGCGCCATTTGGGTGGACGACCCACTTCAAGCTTTTCAAAAATTAGCGAAATGGTACTTAGAAAAAGTATCGCCACGCATCGTTGGAATCACAGGTAGTTCTGGGAAAACAACGACAAAAGATATGACAGCAGCCGCTCTAGGCGCACGCTACCGTGTGTACAAAACACAAGGGAACTTCAATAACGATATCGGCTTACCACAAACGGTCTTAGATATGCCTGAATCAACTGAAGCACTTGTCTTAGAAATGGGAATGAGTGATTTCCACGAAATCGAATTCTTATCAAAATTAGCACGCCCAGAAGTCGTTGCGATTACGCTCATCGGTGAGTCGCATATGGAACAATTGGGAAGCAAGGAAGGCATTGCCAAAGCCAAACTTGAAA
>CAUPXN010000044.1:0-11082 GCA_963515505.1 uncultured Streptococcus sp. | reverse complement strand
CTCAAAATCCAGTGCCCGCGAGGGCGTGCCGGTTCGACCCCGGCCGCCGGTATATACGTAAAGACAAGGCTTTTAAGGCCTTGTCTTTTTTTATTTTTAGATTATTGAAAACAAAAAGTTACTAAAAATTTCTATAATAATCATTTTTAGTGCATTCATGTTTAGTAAGATAAATGAACCAACTTTAAAAACATACAGGAGGATATTATGTTCTCGACAATACAAAATACAGCTATCTCTATTCTTGTTTATTTTTTAGTAGTCTTCTTGTCATATGGGCTATCTCACTTACTAAAAAAACGGTGTAAGTCAGAAGAATATTTAAAAATAACAAGAGATGTCTTTAAAACCATTTTCTTTTTAGCGCTTCTTGTATATTTTCAAATAAGCACTGCTATTTCTTTTGCGATTAATGTTCCACTTCTAGTTATATATGGAGTAATAGTGATCGTTTTTCTTTTCGTATTTACTAAAAAAGAAAGTAATGAATTTGCTTTACATACAAAAGTATCTGCTATCCTATTGACGCCGATTATTGAGGAAATAATTTGTAGAGAGATTGCTTATAATGCTGAAAATATCGTCTTTTCATTTATACTTGGAACAGTTGTTTTTATCGTCTTTCATTTTGCCTTTGATGTTAAAAGTATTGTTTATTTTTTCTGTATAGCTTTTCTTCTATTTGGATTAAGGATGCAATCAGGTTCCGTTTTGAATTCGATGTTACTACATTCGATGATTAATTTCATAATAATCTATAGAAAGTAAGGAAGTTCAACTAAGTGAGCTTCCTTTTTTTATATGCTATTAGTGACACTACAGCGTGTATCGTTTATAATGGAAAGGATAATAGAAATAATTTTGTTTATTTCAAATTTAAGGAGGTAAGTATGCGAATCGGTATATTTACAGATACGTACTTTCCACAAGTGAGTGGAGTTGCGACTTCAATACGTGTATTAAAAGAGGATTTAGAAAGACAAGGTCATAAGGTAATTATTTTTACAACAACAGATCCAAAGGTAACGGAACCGGAAGAGAATATTGTTCGATTGGGAAGTATTCCGTTCTTTGCTTTCAAGGATCGTCGTGTGGCGATTCAAGGTCTAGGAAAAGCTTACCGAATTGCGAAAGAAAATGAATTGGATATCATTCATACTCAGACAGAGTTTAGTCTTGGGTTGGCAGGTAAATTAATTGCTGCGATGTTGAAGATTCCAACGATTCATACGTACCATACAATGTATGAAAAATATTTACACTATGTTGCAAAAGGAAAAGTGCTACGTCCAAGTCACGTGGCGTATATCTCGAAAGCATTTTGTAATCAAACAAGTGGAGTGGTCGCTCCAAGTCAAATGACAAAAGATAAGCTGATTGAATATGGAGTGCTTCAGGAAGTTCGAGTGATTCCAACCGGAGTCGTTGTTCCTCCACAAGAGCCAGACGTTGCTACTGCTTTAAGAAGTGAGCTTGGCTATTCAGATGATGAAGTGGTGCTTCTATCTCTTAGTCGTTTGTCTCAAGAAAAAAATATCGCTGCTGTGATTGCTGCATTACCAGCCATTGTGGCAAGTAAGCCAAATGTGCGCTTATGTATTGCAGGTGGCGGACCTGAAAGAGAAAAATTGGAAGCACAAGTAGCAGAACTTGGCATGACCGATTTTGTTCAATTTGTGGGCGAAATCAAAAATGAAATGGTTTATAAGTACTATCAAATGGCGGACCTTTATGTGAATGCATCTGAATCTGAGAGCCAAGGATTAACTTACCTAGAGGCACTTGTTAACCGCGTGCCAGTTATCGCTAAGAAGAACGATTACTTAAGCAGTCTTATTACAGCAGATGCTTTAGGAATGTTATTTGAAACAGATGCGGATATTGCGGATTGTGTCTTAGGCTATATTGAAAACCAATTAGGGAATGCAGCTGAAGTTTCAGCTTTACAAGATCAATTGTTAGCTGAAATTTCTTCTGAAACATTTGGCGAAAGAATTGTAGATTTCTATGAGGCTGCGATTAACGGCTATCAATGGAATCAAGAACATTCTCATAATATTATGAACCTCATGAAATTTTTACGTTTATCGACGAACGAGTTAAAGGATGAAGAAAATGACCATTAAAACAATTGGATTTATCGGAACAGGCGTGATGGGGAAATCTATGATTCGTCATCTGCTAAAAAAATATAAGGTTGTTGTGTATAACCGAACTAAAGAAAGAGCATTAGACCTTTTAGAAGAGGGAGCAACTTGGGCCGATACGCCTACAGAAGTTGCTAATCTTGCAGATGTAGTGTTAACTATCGTTGGTTACCCAAAAGATGTGGAAGAAGTTTACTTTGGGGACCAAGGGATTTTCAAGTCTACGAAAGAGCATCTCGTGGTGGTGGATCTTACAACAAGTACACCAACGTTAGCTAAACGAATCGCCGAAGAAGCTGCAGCACGCTCTTGGGAAGCGCTAGACGCACCTGTATCAGGTGGGGACCTTGGTGCGAAAAACGGAACGCTTTCTACGATGGTAGGTGGAACAGAAAAAACATTAGAAAAAGTATATCCAGTATTAGATTGCTTCTCTAAGACGATTACACTCCAAGGCTCAGCTGGGGCTGGTCAACATACGAAAATGGCCAACCAAATCATGATTGCCGGAACGATGACAGGACTAACAGAGATGCTTGTTTATGCGAAAGCTGCCGGCTTAGATATGGATAAGGTATTACAAACAGTTGGCGCAGGAAGTGCTGCAAACTGGTCACTTTCAAATTATGGACCTCGTATTTTAAAAGAAGATTATTCACCTGGTTTCTTTGCAAAACATTTCCTAAAAGACTTAGGAATTGCGCTGGATGAAGCTGAAAGAATGCGTCTGTTTTTACCAGCGACACTACAAGCGAAAAAACTTTACGAAACGCTTTGTGATGATGGTTTTGCTGAGGATGGAACTCAAGCTTTAATCAAATTATATTGGAACCTACCAAATGAATAAAAAACTCTTAAATAGAGTGGTTATTCTTACTATCAGAGATAGGTTTTATGGTAGAATAATGAAAGAAAGTTTGAAAGGGGTAGTAATGATATGAAACCTTCACAATTGGTGGCAATTGTCCAACGTTTACAAACAATGGCGGCACAAGATTCAGATATCGAGGTGCGTCGCTTCGAAAAAGATGGCGTTGAAAAAGCTATCGTTACTTTTAATCAAGAAACAAGTAGTTTTGAATTAGTAGATGTAGAAACAAATCAAACATTCCAATTTGATGATATTGATTTAGTGACAATTGAAATTTTTGAAATGTTACAAGATTAAAATAATAACTGTGAGTAAAGCCACGGCGCAGAGTGTCTGTGCTGTGGCTTTTCAATATATTAGATGAGGATTGAAATAAATGAAAATTGCGTTATTAGGATTTGGAACAGTCGGTAGTGGTGTATACAATATTTTAAAGAAAAATGCATCAAAATTAGAGCGAGTTCTTCCAGAAGAAATTGAAATTAAGACAGCGTTAGTAAGAGACCCAGAATTGATGGAACAAACAGATGTTGTATTTACAAACAATATTAACGACATCGTTCACGATCCTGAAATTGAATTAGTGGTCGAAGTGATGGGTGGCATTACAACGGCTTATGAATATGTGAGAGCTTGTTTACTCGCTAAAAAATCTGTTGTTACAGCCAATAAAAATCTGATTGCTGTTCACGGAGTTGAATTAACAACGTTAGCTAAATTAGAAGATGTGTACTTGTACTATGAAGCAAGTGTTGGCGGGGGAATTCCAGTTCTTCGTCCAATGGTGCAACACTTTGAAACAAATGATGTAGAATCGATTGTTGGTATCGTCAATGGAACAACAAACTTCATTTTAAGTTCTATGGAAAAAGAAGGACTCAGCTACGAAGCAGCATTAAAGATTGCTCAAGAAAAAGGATTTGCTGAAGCGGATCCTACAAGCGACGTAGAAGGTCACGATGCAGCTTATAAATTAATGATTTTAACGCGTTTAGCTTACGGTGTGAACGTGACTTTTGAAGAAGTTGTTAAAACAGGAATTTCTGGAGTCACTACTGCTCACATGAAGATGGCTTCTGAGAATGGGTATGCGATTAAACTTCTAGCCAAAGCTCTTAGTGATGGCGAAAAAGTTTCGCTTGAAGTGGCACCGACTTTCGTACCAGCAAATCATTTATTAGCGCAAGTTCATTATGAAAACAACGCGATTTCTGTAACAGGAAATGCAGTGGATGAAGTTCTATTTTACGGAAAAGGAGCAGGCTCACTTCCAACAGCAACAAGTGTCTTAGCAGACGTGGTTGAAGTACTTCGCCGCAAAGTTAATGGTAGTGCGGTGGAAACATTTGGCCGTGTAGACAGCCCATTAGTGGAATTCAGTCCAGAGGCTGCGACAAGTTCTTATTTCGTCTATGGAAAAGGAAACTTGGAAGAAGCTCCGTTTAATGGAGAAATTGTATCAAACAGCCAAGGTGAATTCGGAGTTCGCTATACAGCTTTAACTGTAAGTGAGCTAGCCAAAGTAAAAGAAGCTTTTGCTCATCTAAATGAAGTCGCTATTTATCCAATCTTGGAGGAAGCATAATGGCAGTAACAATTAAAGTTCCAGCAACTTCAGCCAATATCGGACTTGGATTCGATTCGCTTGGGATTGCAGTGAATTTATATTTAACACTTCACGTAGGAGAACCTTCTAGCGAATGGGTGATTGCACATCCGTTTGGAGAAGAAATCCCTACGAATGAAGAAAACTTAATTATCGAGACGGCTTTAAAAGTTTGCCCAACATTAGCACCGCATAAACTCGTATGCGAAAGTGAGATTCCTTTAACAAGAGGACTTGGAAGTAGTTCAAGCGCGATTGTTGCTGGAATCGAATTAGCTAATGTATTAGGCAACTTACAGTTAACAAACGACGAGAAAGTCAAATGGGCAACTCTTTTCGAGGGACATCCTGACAATGTGGCACCGGCAATCTTAGGGGGCGTCGTTGTCGCAACTTATGATCACCACACGCAAGAAGTGTTGACGGTTCATAAAAATGTGGAAGCACCGATTGCAATGGTCGCTGTGATTCCAAACGTTCAATTATCAACGAAGAAGAGCCGTGGTGTACTACCAAGTTCGCTAGCATACGGTGAGGCAGTCGAAGCAAGTAGCCGCAGTAATGTCTTAGTGGCAGGATTAATGGTCGAAGATTGGAAAGTCATTTCATCAATTGTTGAGAAAGATTTATTCCATGAAACGTATCGTTCAACACTTGTTCCTTGGATGGAAGAGGTTCGTACGATTACAAAGCAGGAAGGCCTTGATACATGCGGAACTTACTTAAGCGGAGCAGGGCCTACAGTAATGACGTTTGTTCATAAAGAACAAGTTGATCGTTTTGTACAAACATTAGAAAAGTATTTAGAAACAACGCTGAAAGATTGCACGATTCGTGTACTCGAAATTGATTCAAAGGGCGTTTACGTAAAGTAGAAGGAGAACTATGGCACTATTCAAACCAACGTGGTTTAAAAAGACCTTTCAAGAGATTACCGTTCCTTTCTTACAAGAGAATGGAATCGAGGTTGTCTTAACTGATTTAGATAATACGCTAATTGGCTGGGACGAAAAAGAAATCGATGAAAACTTACTTGCCTGGGTACGTTCGTTAAAAGAAGCAGGCATCAAGATTGTTCTTGTATCGAATAATAATGAACATCGTATCAAAGATGCTGCTGAAAAATTGGATGTCCCATATGTATATCCTGGCTTGAAACCACTGCACAAAGGGTTCAAAGCAGCACAACAATTACTGGATTTTGATAAATCGAAGACGGTAATGGTAGGGGATCAATTATTGACAGATATTCTAGGAGCGAATACATTTGGAGTTAGAACCATTATCGTAAAACCTAGAAAAGAGAGCGATGCTTGGAAAACAAAAATCAATCGTTTCTTTGAAAAAGGAATTTTTGTAGTGACACAAGGTGTGTCTTATCATAAGAAATGGGAGGAGGAATAATCATGGAACAGTATGTATGTATTGGATGTGGAGCAGCAATCCAAACGGAAGATCCAAAAGGAACGGGGTACACACCGCAAAGTGCATTAAATAAAATGCTGGAAAGTGAAGGCCCTCTCTATTGCCAACGTTGTTTTAGACTCCGCAATTATAATGAGTTGCAACCGGCATCTCTAACTGACGATGACTTCTTAAAGATGTTAAGTAGTATTGCTGATGAAGATGCGCTAGTTGTGTTTGTAGTAGACCTATTCGATTTATATGGAAGTATGATTTCCGGATTAAAACGTTTTGTGGGCGATAACCCGATTTTATTCGTAGCTAACAAGGTGGATTTATATCCAAAATCGGTGAACCGTAATCGTCTAAAAGCATGGATTGAACGTCATGCAAAAGAGTACGGTATTAAACCAGTCGATACGCTACTTGTGAGTGGGCATAAACGTATTCAAATTGACGAATTGCTAGAGAAGATTAACGAGTACCGTAAAGGGAAAGATGCATATGTCGTTGGGGTAACAAACGTAGGAAAATCAACGCTAATTAATAAGTTGATTCAAAGTATTGGTGAAACAGGCGAAGTGATTACGACGTCTCAATATCCAGGAACAACTCTTGGACAAATTGATATTCCATTCGATGAACATTCATCATTAGTGGATACACCAGGGATTATTCATCGTCACCAAATTACACACTACTTAGCGGAAAAAGAAATGAAGAAAGTCTTACCGCAAAAAGAGTTACAACCAAAGACATTCCAATTAAATAGCGAGCAAACGATTTTTATCGGTGGTTTGATTCGTGTCGATTACGAACAAGGAGAACGGAATTCATTTACCTTCTATACACCGCAAACAATCGACTTGCATCGCACGAAGTTGGAGAAGGCGACTGAGTTTTACGAAAAACATGCAGGAACACTATTAACACCGCCAACAGGAGACAATATGAAATTGTATCCAAAATTAGTGAAGAAGACATTTATGATTAAAGAAAAAACGGACTTAGTGATTGCAGGCCTTGGTTGGGTAACGATTCAAAAACCAGGTACGGTATCTGTATGGAGTCCTAAAGAAGTTGACGTGATTCAACGTCAATCGATTATTTAAAGAAAGGAGAGCTTTCATGGAATTAAAAG
Source organism: uncultured Streptococcus sp. (assembly GCA_963515505.1). Taxonomy (GTDB): domain Bacteria; phylum Bacillota; class Bacilli; order Lactobacillales; family Aerococcaceae; genus Granulicatella. The sequence continues at coordinate 3,913 of CAUPXN010000044.1, read as the reverse complement.
GGAAAGAAAGACAGTTCTTCAAAAAAGAAGCACACTCGTTGAAGCCAATCTTTCAAATCGGAAAAGGCGGACTTAGCGAAGAGATGATTCATCAAATTCAAAACGCTGTTGAAAAACGCGAATTGATTAAAGTGACTTTATTACAAAACACATTAGAGGAACCACAAGAAGCTGCAGAAACGATTGCAGAGGCGACTGGAAGTACCATCATTCAAGTGATTGGGCATACGATTGTGTTATATAAAGAAGCACGAAATCCAAAACATAGAGATCTTTCAGTACGATTTGCAGAATTCAAAAAAAGAGGTCGATAGACGATGGTTGCTGAACTCAATATTTTTTCTGAGACATTAAACAAAACTGAAAAATTCGGTGACGAGCTACCGGTAGAACGTGTCGGGCTTATCGGTGGTAGTTTCAACCCACCACATATTGCGCATTTAATTATGGCTGAACAAGCGCGTGTGCAATTAGGATTAGACAAGGTGTATTTTTTACCAAGTCATATTCCGCCGCATGTGGATGAGAAAAAGACCATTGATGCGAGTACTCGTGTGGAGATGACACGTCTTGCGATTCAAGATAATATTTATTTTGATATCGAGACGATTGAACTCGAGCGTAATGAGAAGAGTTATACGTATGATACGATTCAGCTCTTAAAGAGACAAAATCCGAATACGGAATATTACTTTATCATCGGTGGAGACATGGTGGATTATTTACCGACGTGGCACCGTGTTGATGAATTAGTCCATGAGGTTCAATTTGTCGGCGTTGAACGTCCAGGATATGAAAAAGAAACACCATATCCAGTGTTATGGATTACCGCACCGAAGATGGATATTAGTTCGACTCAAATTCGAAAAAATGTTATGTTCCAACAAAGCATTAAATATTTGGTGCCGGAATTAGTAGAAGCTTATATTGCGGAAAAGGGGTTGTATTTAGAATGAGCGAAGTACAAAGCTTTAAACCTTATACAACGATGACAAGAGAAGAGTTATTGTCGCATGTCCAATCAAATATGAGTGACAAGAGATATCAACACTGCCTACGTGTCGAACGAAAAATATTAGAATTAGCAAAGCTTTACGGCATCGATGAAAAAGCTGCTTCCTTTGTGGGATTGGCGCATGATTATGCCAAAGAAATCCCAGTGGAAGAGCAGCAAGCACTCGCCAAAGAAATCGGACTTCCTGAAATGTATCATCATGAAGGTTCTGAAATTCTACATGGACCTATTGGAGCTTATTTGATTTCAAATCTATGCGGAGTAAAAGACGAAGCGTTGTTAGATGCCATTCGTGAGCATACGATTGGAGGACTTCAAATGAGTCTTCTTTCGAAGTGTCTCTTTGTGGCAGATGCAATCGAAGATGGAAGAGGTTATCCAGGTGTGGATACTGCTCGTGAGATTGCAGCGAAAAATATCGATGATGCGGTCTTTTATTTATTGAAGCATACATTGGAATTCTTATTGGAAAAAGAAGTCTCTATTTTTCCAAAAACAATTGAAGTTTATAATCATTATTTGAAACAAAGAAAAGGAGAATAGAATGGAACATACAAGTAAAAAATTATTACAAGTTGTTTTAGATGCTTGCGAAGACAAGTTAGCACAAGAAGTGGTTGCACTAGATGTAGCAAGCCTTACACCAGTTGCAGAGTACTTTGTGATTACACACGGTAAAAACGAAAAGCAAGTACAAGCGATTGTCGATGCTGTTGAAGAAGCGGTTGAAAAAGAAGGCTTCGAAGTGCGCAGTATCGAAGGTAAAGATGGTGGCAAATGGATTTTGATGGACTTAAACGATGTGATTGTCCATGTATTCTATTATGCAGATCGCGAATTCTATAATTTAGAAAAATTATGGAGCGATGCACCAATCGTGAACATTGTGAGTGAAAACTAATGAACTATCAAAAATTTGCTCATGTATATGACCAAGTGATGGATCAACAACTCTACGAAGAATGGACGGACTATGCAGTTCGTTCTTTTTCGCATAGTGCCAAAAGACCGGTTCGTAAAGTAATGGAACTAGCCTGTGGGACAGGTGAAGTATCCTTGCGTCTTGACGATAAAGGATACGAAGTGATTGGCGTTGATTTGTCCAAGAATATGTTAGAAATCGCCGAAAAGAAAGCTCAAGGTAGACCTATCGAATGGCTTCAAGCGGATATGCGCGTGTTGGAAGATGTGCCAACGACCGACGCAGTAACGCTCTTTTCAGATTCACTCTGTTATTTAACAGACTTTGAAGATGTTGTTTCAGTTTTTGAAGCAGTGTACGACCATTTAGAAGAGGGTGGAATTTTTCTTTTTGATGTGCATTCTCTCTATCAAATGCAAGAAGTCTTTCCAGGATACCAATATCATTTCGTGGAAGACGATTTTGCATTCCTATGGCAAAGCTATGAATTAGACGAGCCAGGCAGTGTAGAGCATGTGATTGATATGTATATTAAACAAGAAGACGGCAACCTGTATGAGCATTTCCAAGAAGTACATGAGGAACAAACTTTTCCAATTGAAATGTACAAAGCAGCATTGGAAATGGTTGGTTTTACAAATATCAAAGTGAAGGCTGAATTCGGGCAAAGCGAAGTACAAGAAACGAGTCCGCGTTGGTTCTTCCAAGCGGTGAAATGAGGCTTGTGTATGAAGGTATGTGGAGTAATCGCAGAATTTAATCCATTTCATCAAGGCCATGCTTATCTTTTAGAACAAGCCCGCAAAAAAACGAGGGCTGATGTCATTGTAGTGGTGATGAGCGGAAACTGGGTGCAACGAGGCGAACCTGCCATCGAGCAGAAATGGAGCCGTGCAAAAGTCGCGCTTCAAAACGGAGCCGACGTTGTGATTGAGATGCCAACTGCGGTGAGCTGTCAAGCAACAGATCTTTTTGCAAGGGGTGCTGTAGAAATCTTGCAAAAGGTGGGATGCGATTCTTTAGCATTCGGCTCTGAAGGTGGGGATGAGGCTTTTTTCGGAGCAGCTGTATCTCAGCGACAAGCGATCGAAAAAGAAATTAGCCGTTTTGTAGAAGAGAACCGTTCATTTACTTTTGCAAATCAATTAACGCAGTTAGCTATGAAAAAGTTTGGAGAAGAAAGTGCACTCGTAGAAGCGTTGCAGTCACCAAACCAACAATTAGGACTGGCCTACGCCCTTGAAAATGAAAAGAGTGAACATCCGATGCAGATTGTTCCCATCACACGAGTAGGAAGTGGGCATTTGGATGATGCATTAGAAGAGACAGCTTTTGCGAGTGGAACAGCTTTACGAAAAGCATTAAAAGATAATCGTGATGATCAAGTGTTACGAGCACAACTATCCTATGTACGATTAGATGAAGAGGAGTATCAAAACGATTGGAGTTCCTATTGGCCACTCTTGAAGAGTATTATTTTAAGGAGTACCGATGAAGAGATGCGTGCTATTTATCAAATGGAAGAAGGAATCGAAAACCGATTAAAAGAAGTTATTCGAACAACTTCGTCTATTGAGGAGTGTCTCCAACAGCTCAAAAACAAACGCTGGAGTTGGGCAAGGTTGCAACGACTTCTCGTTTATGTTTTACTTGGAGTAACCAAAGACGAAATAGAAGGCTATTGGAGTCGTCCGATTGAGCAAGGCACTGTTCTTGGCTTTACTTCAAAAGGACAAGAATGGCTGAAGCGAATGCGAGAAGTAGAGTCGTTTCAATTAATCACCAATTACGCAGCGTATAAGGATGAACGCCAAGAGAGTTGGGATTTATTGTATGATTATTGGAATCCATCCAAACAAATTTCTGCTACTGTCTTTAAGCCAATCCAAGTGAATAAAGAGGAAAGTTTTTAATCACTTATTTTTCAAGCTTGTAAAGTAAAAAGCTTTGACAAACTTTCAATAAACTAGTATAAT
>CAUPXN010000043.1:0-11166 GCA_963515505.1 uncultured Streptococcus sp. | reverse complement strand
ACACTAAAATAGGGTTGGTGGAAAATTTCCATCAACCCTAGAAATTATAGAACCATTATTATTTGCTTAATTTTGCAGCAAGACGTGATTTATCACGAGAAGCTTTGTTTTTGTGGATTAATCCTTTAGAAGCAGCTCCGTCGATTGCTTTGTGAGCAGCACGTAATAATTCTTCAGCATTTTCAGCACCTTCAGCTACTGCAGCTTCAAATTTTTTGATAGCAGTACGCATAGCAGAAGTTTGTGAGTTGTTTGCTAGTGTTGACTTTTTGTTTGTACGAACACGTTTGATTTGTGATGCGATATTTGGCAATGGGTTCACCCCTCTTTCGTTTTACATGTATAATCACTGATCAGTTGTTTCCAACACGAACTATTATACAAAAGTCCTACTTGAATTGCAAGCATGGTAATATGATTGGGCAGGACGGACAAACGGTAAAACTCCCGTAATGATGGTATACTAGAAAAGAAAGAGGTGAAGTCATGGATCAATTTAAATTAGTGGCTCCTTATGCACCAAATGGAGACCAACCTCAAGCCATCAAGGAACTTGTCGATGGCATCAATAATGGGGTCAAAGAACAGACCTTACTTGGGGCAACCGGGACAGGGAAGACGTTCACGATTGCCAATGTGATTCAAGAAGTAAACAAACCAACGCTAGTATTAGCGCATAATAAAACATTAGCCGGCCAGTTGTACGGAGAGTTGAAAGAATTCTTCCCGGACAATGCGGTCGAATATTTTGTATCGTACTATGACTACTATCAACCAGAGGCGTACGTTCCTGCCAGCGATACGTATATCGAGAAGGAATCAAGCGTCAACGATGAGATTGATAAATTACGTCACTCGGCAACAAGCGCCCTTCTAGAACGTCGTGATGTGATTGTGGTGGCGTCCGTGTCTTCGATGTACGGTTTAGTAAACCCAGAAGATTACCGCGAACATGTATTGTCGCTTCGTGAAGGCATGGAAATCGAACGTGATGACTTATTGCGTCGATTGGTAGAAATGCAGTTCGAGCGTAACGACTATGATTTCCGACGCGGAACGTTCCGTGTTCGTGGAGACGTCGTTGAAATCTTCCTTCCGGGAAATGATGCGACGGCCTTTCGTATCGAGTTCTTCGGAGATGAAATCGAAGCAATCAAAGAAGTCGATGTGTTGACGGGGGAAATTAAAGCCACCGTGGAACACGTGCCAATCTTCCCAGCAACGCACTTTGTGGCGAACGAAGACCAAATTTCACGTGCCGTGGCTACGATTAAAGAAGAGCTTGCGGAACGACTCAAGGAATTGCGAGACGATAACTTACTGCTAGAAGCACAACGCTTGGAGCAACGTACCAACTACGATATCGAAATGCTCCTAGAGATGGGCTACTGTAACGGGATTGAGAACTACTCCCGTCATATGGATGGCCGACGTCCAGGACAACCACCGTATACCTTGCTAGACTTCTTCCCGAAAGATTCGCTTTTCGTGGTCGATGAGTCGCATATTACGATGTCACAAATTCGTGGAATGTATAACGGGGACCGTGCTCGTAAGGAGCAGTTGATTAAATATGGCTTCCGCTTGCCAAGTGCCTTGGATAACCGTCCATTGCGCTTTGAAGAGTTCGAGGAACGCGTGCCACAAATCATTTACATTTCGGCTACTCCGGGGCCTTACGAGTTATCGCATACGCCAACAGTTACCGAGCAAATCATTCGTCCAACTGGCTTGCTCGATCCGCCAGTGGAAGTTCGTCCAATTAAAGGACAGATTGATGATTTAATTAGTGAAATTAATTTACGTGTAGAACGAAACGAGCGTGTCTTTATCACGACGTTAACCAAGAAGATGTCCGAGGACTTGACCGACTACTTAGAAGAAGTGGGCATTAAGGTGAAGTACTTGCATAGTGACATTAAGACATTGGAACGTACGGAAATCATCCGTAACTTACGACTCGGGGAATTCGATGTATTGGTCGGAATCAACTTGCTTCGTGAGGGGTTAGACGTGCCGGAAGTTTCTCTTGTGGCGATTCTCGATGCGGATAAGGAAGGCTTCCTTCGTAGTGAACGTTCTCTTGTTCAAACGATTGGGCGTGCGGCGCGTAATGCGAACGGTCGCGTGATTATGTATGCCGATAAGATTACGGATTCGATGCAAAAAGCGATTGATGAAACGAATCGTCGTCGTGCCATCCAAGAGGCATACAATAAAGAACATGGTATCGTTCCGAAGACTATCGTGAAAAATATCCGCGATTTAATTGCAATTACGCACGAGGTCGAAAAAGAAGATGCGCCAACGACTGCAAAAGACTTCAAGAAGATGACGCAAGAACAACGCCGAGAAGCGCTCGAGTTACTCGAGTTGGATATGCGTGCGGCAGCCAAAGACCTCGATTTCGAGAAAGCAGCCGATTTACGCGACGTGATTCTCGAATTGCGTGCTGAGTATCGCTTATAAGAGGTCGCACTTATGAAATGGAAATTAACAAATGACTTACCAGAACTGGAAGGAAAAATTTTTTCAAGCCAAATGGATGGATTTTCCTTTCAGGTGGTGAGTGCCAACAAAAAACAAGGCTTAGAAATCGTAGCGCTCGATGAGGTTAACGAGCGCTATACCTTATTCGATATACCGACAACAAGTAGTAGCATAGCACAAGCTTTGCGCGAAGAGGTAGAGGAGCTAGTGTTTCAGTGGATGCATCCCGAGCAATCAGATATTGAAGAAGCGCGCCAAAAATGGACGAAGTGGATTACCGAACATATCGTCCCGTACCATGGCAATCCGTTTGAGAAGACGGAGGCGATGGGCTTTACGGTCGAAGATAAAGGGAAATGGTATGCGCTCATGATGCAAGTGCCCCTTCAGAAACTAGGAGTGGCTTCAAAGGCCGACGCCCTCATTTTGAACATGAAGATTCATCCGGAAGACAAGGAACGACTCATCGCGACTGACGGGATTTTCGAAGCCTATCATATGAATAAGAAGCATTGGATTTCAATCGCGCTGAATGTATGCTCAGATGACGCACTCGTGAAAGAGTGTATCTATACCAGCTACAAATGTGTCGCGAAGAAAGACAATTCTTTACTTTCAACGAGAGATTCGCTATAATTTTCAACATAGCGTTTTAGCAAAAAGGAGATTTTTTTTATGGTAAATATTGCAATTGTAGGAGCGACAGGTGTCGTTGGAACAAAAATGATTGAACGTTTAGAAGAAAGCAACTTACAAGTGGACCACTTATATCTACTTGCATCAGCGCGTTCAGCAGGGAAAGTACTACAGTTTAGAGGGAAAGATTATGTAGTCGAAGAATTAACGGAAGACTCCTTCAAGCGTGATATTGACTACGCCATCTTCTCAGCAGGGGGCGGCACTTCATTGAAATTTGCGCCAATCGCAGAACGTGACGGCGTGATTGTTATCGATAACTCAAGCGCATGGAGAATGGATCCAGAGATTGATTTAGTCGTACCAGAATGTAACGCACCAACATTAGAACGTAAGATTATCGCAAATCCAAACTGCTCAACTATCCAATCTGTTGTGCCATTACGTCCATTGCATGATGCATTCGGATTAAAACGTGTGGCCTATACAACTTACCAAGCTGTTTCAGGTTCTGGACAAGCAGGGATTAACGATTTAAGAAACGGTGAAAAAGGGGAAGCTCCAACAAACTACCCACACCCAATTTACAATAATGTATTGCCACATATCGACGTATTTTTAGAAAACGGCTATACAAAAGAAGAAATGAAAATGATTCAAGAAACTCGCAAGATTCTAGGATTGTCAGACGATGTAGCCATCACAGCTACTTGTGTGCGTGTGCCTGTATTCAACTCACACTCTGTAGAAATCAATGTGACTTTCGAAAAAGATACAACACCTGAAGAAATTCGTGCGATTTTAGAAAAAGCACCAGGCGTAATCGTATTAGATAAACCTGAGGAAAATGTATATCCAACACCATTACAAGCAACTGGACATGATGAAGTGTACGTGGGACGTATTCGCCGCGACATTTCTCAACCAAACAGCTTCCACATTTGGTGTGTGGGCGATAATATTCGTAAGGGTGCAGCAAGCAATGCTATCCAAATTGCGGAGTACATCGAAGAGCACGGTTTACGTAAATAGGGAGTAAGACAAAAGATAAAAAAGGACTCACAGTGTGAGTCCTTTTTCTTATAGTGGGCTCAAATCCTTCGCACCGTGAAGGATTTCCGCAAGGCTGATTAGAATTAAGCAAATCACGAGTGATGAAGCTTAATTCAATCAGCTACTGCGTCACATTTAATGCCATCCACGTTATGGCTATTATAGAATCCGTAAGATTTTTCGTAATCAACTTTCTAATAAGGCCCAGTCTTCTAATGATTATTTACTCCGCTACACCCAACTGTGGGAAAAAATAGTTTTGTATCATTAATGATACATCCTTAGAAAATTAAAAGTGAGTGTAACATTTTTGTTACGTAACATAATTGTTACACTCTGAAAAATCAAAAGCAGGAAGCAACTTTTTCCGCTTTTGAAGAGGATAAAATGTGATACAATAAAAGTACTATGGATGTAAAAGGAAGTACGCGTGTGAACAAGTTAAAACCTTATTTAAAGCCGTATCTGAAAGAAACGATATTGGCACCTTTATTTAAATTATTCGAAGCGATTCTGGAGTTGTTTGTTCCGCTCATCATGGCGGTCATTATCGACAAAGGAATTGAAAACAGAGATACTGCGCTGATTCTCCAACAAGGAGCGATTCTTATTGGACTCGGAATGGTTGGCGTAGCCGTGTCGATTATCGCTCAATATTTTGCGGCAAAGGCGGCGACTGGATTTACCGCCGACGTGAGACAGGCACTCTTTTCCAAAATTCAATACTTTAGCTTCTCGCAACTCGATGCGCTTGGAAATGACACTTTGCTGACGCGATTGACGAGTGATATGAATCTCGTGCAAAACGGGTTGAACATCGCGCTTCGTCTATTGCTACGTTCGCCGTTTATCGTCGGTGGAGCGATTGTGATGGCCTTTGTTGTGAACGTGGAAATGGCATGGACGTTTGCCATCACAGTTCCAATCTTAGCAGTCGTCGTATTTGGGATTATTTACTGGACGATTCCGATGTATCGCCGTGTGCAAGATCGATTGGATCGGATTATGCGACTCGTGCATGAAAACCTGCTTGGGGTGCGTGTGATTCGTGCATTTAACCGTGAAGAAAAAGAAATTCATACCTTTAGAGAAGATACTGAAACATTGAATCAAGCGCAACAAAAGGTGAGTGGCCTCTCAGGAGCCATGAATCCTATTACGTTTGTGATTGTGAATGTGGCGCTCATCGTCATTCTTTATGGTGGAGCGATAAAAGTGGATACAGGGACCTTGTCAAAAGGGGACGTTATCGCTTTAACAAACTATATGTCACAAATTCTAGTCGAGCTTGTGAAGTTTGCGAACCTTGTCGTAACGATGACAAAATCCGTAGCGAGTGCGGAACGTATCGATAATATTCTATCGATTGAGCCAGATATGGTTGAAGGAACGAAAGAAGTTCATCCAGAAGGCGAAGTGGCAGTGGCGTTTAAAGACGTGACATTGACGTATCAAGGAGACCAAAATGCAGCGCTCAACCATATTTCATTTACCGCGTTGAAAGGACAGACTATCGGCGTTATCGGTGGGACTGGTAGCGGGAAATCGTCTCTTGTGAATATGATTCCTCGTTTCTATGATGCGACCCAAGGGGAAGTTGAAGTGTTTGGCAATGACGTTCGTGACTACCGTTTTGCATCGATTCGTGGAGCTGTAGGAATGGTCTTACAAAAGGCGCAACTCTTCCGTGGAACGATTGCCGATAATGTCCGTTTTGGAAATGCATCGGCTTCTACTGAAGTCGTAGAACATGCGCTCGGTGTCGCTCAAGCTAGCGAGTTCGTACAAACAAAAGAAGGTGGACTGGATTATGGTATCGAACAAAATGGTCGCAATTTATCCGGGGGGCAAAAACAACGGATGACGATTGCACGTGCGATTGCCAAACAAGCACCAATTTTAATTCTAGATGATAGTGCTTCGGCGTTGGACTTTGCGACCGATGCGAAATTGCGTGAGGCTATCAAGAACCAAACGCCTCGTCCAACGACCTTTATCGTGTCGCAACGTGCAGCTTCTGTGCAGTATGCAGATTTAATTCTTGTATTAGATGAAGGAAATCTTGTCGGCAAAGGCACGCATGAAGAGCTTCTAGCGAACAATGAAATTTACCAAGAAATTTACTATTCACAATTTCCAAAGGAGGATGAAGCATGAGACAGAACACTCAATGGGAAACCATCCGTAAAGTCCTCCGCTACATCCGTCGCTACCGGATTTATTTCGTAGCGTCCATCCTTTTGGCGAGTGTGAATGTATTCGGAACGTTAATGATTCCAAAATTAGTCGGGGAAGCTGTGGACCAAATGCTGGACACGGGTCAGGTGTTCTATGAAGGTCTGTTTGCCATCCTTTGGCAGATTGCCCTCTTTACAATAATAGCTTCTGTTGCGCAGTGGTTTATGAGCCTCAGCAACAACAAGATGACGTACTCTGTGGTTCGTGATCTTCGTAGAGACGCGCTTGAAAAAATCGAGACATTGCCACTCAGTTATTTAGATATTCATCCAGCCGGAGAAATCGAGAGCCGTATCATTGCGGATGCGGATCAATTTGCGGATGGGCTATTGATGGGATTCACACAGTTATTCACCGGTGTGATGACAATTCTAGGAACCTTAGTCTTTATGCTCAGTGTTAATACGACATTGACGCTTGTAGTAGTAGTGGTGACGCCAGTATCCTTTGTGATGGCCAGCTTTGTTGCGAAGAAATCCTATCATTTCTTTAAACAACAATCGGAAATTCGTGGTGACCAAACAGCCTATATGAACGAGATGATTGAGGGGACACGAGTAGTTACGGCCTTCCAGCAACAAGAAAAAGTCATCGAGGACTTCTCGGTGATCAATAAGGAGTTAGCGGATGTATCGCTCAAGGCTATTTTCTTCTCGAGCATCACGAATCCGGCAACGCGCTTTGTCAATAGCATCGTCTACACCAGTGTGGGCGTGTTCGGGGCGTTCTTCGTGATGAGTGGTGGCGTGACGGTGGGGCAATTGTCGTCCTTCTTAAGTTACGCGAACCAATATACGAAACCATTCAATGAAATCTCAGGTGTGATTACCGAATTGCAAAATGCGATTGCCTGTGCGAATCGCGTGTTTGAACTGTTGGAACAACCTTCTGAGAGTCCAGAGCGCGCAGGGGCTGTGTCTCCTGAAAACTTTGACGGAGCGGTGGAATTTAGCCATGTGGACTTCTCTTATTTGAAAGACCAACCGCTCATTGAAGACTTCTCGCTCGACGTTAAACCAGGGCAACGTGTGGCGATTGTCGGTCCAACCGGAAGTGGGAAGACGACATTAATTAACTTATTGATGCGTTTCTACGATATTAATAGTGGAAAATTAGCCATCGATGGGCTTTCGATTGAAGACATCACCCGTCATTCCCTACGAAATGGATTTGGAATGGTGCTTCAAGAAACGTGGCTTCAAACAGGAACCGTCCGTGAAAATATCACGATGGGAAATCCAACGATTAGCGAAGAAGAGATGGTTAGGATCGCCAAACTCTGCCATATTCATGGATTCGTGAGCCGTCTGCCACAAGGGTATGATACGGTGATTTCAGATGATGGTGGGGACTTCTCTCAAGGGCAAAAACAATTGCTTTGCATCGCGCGCGTGATGATGGGACAACCAAATATGTTGATTCTAGATGAGGCAACGTCTTCCATCGATACGCGTACCGAGTTGAAGATTCAAGAAGCTTTCCAACATCTCATGGAAGGACGTACGAGCTTTATCGTGGCACACCGCTTATCGACGATTCGTACGGCGGATGTGATTCTCGTCTTGAAAGACGGACATGTCATTGAAAAAGGCAATCATGCCAGCTTGATGGAGCAACGTGGATTTTACTACAATCTCTATCAAAGTCAGTGGCAACATTAATCTAAAAACTAAAAAGAAGCGTAGGCTCTATAAAAAGAGTCTACGCTTCTTTGAATGGCTGAAAGTTTGAAATTATCATATATGATAATTTCAAACGATTATGGATTGAACTCTTCTAGAGCTAGAGATGAATTGCAAGTGCAAAATTATCATATATGATAATTTTAAACGATTATTGATTGAATTCTTCTAGCGCTAGAGACGCTTCTTCCCATTCGGCGAGAAGTGTTTCTTGGCGTTCAAGAAGGGCGCCTTCCTCGGTTGAGAGGGTAGCGGATTTATCTGGATCAGAATAGTTTTCTTCCAGTGTCATTGCCTCGTGTACTTGTTCCAGCGCCGTTTCGATATCGTGCATCTCTGTTTCTAGTTGCTCAATGCGACGAGTCAGCGTACGGATTTGACGTTGCTCTTCTTTTGAGGCGTGGTAGCTGGCTTTGGCTTCTGTCATCGGCTGGGTCGTTGCTAGTGGGGCATCCTTGGCCTCTTGCAATGCAGCGAGTTCTTCTTTCTCTTGTTTTTTCTCAAGATAGTAGTCGTAGTCGCCTAAATACAGCGTGCTGCCAGTTTCTTCGATTTCAAGAATGGCCGTTGCGACCTTGTTGATGAAGAAACGGTCATGCGAAACGAAACAAATAGTGCCGTCGTAGTCGATGAGGGCATCCTCGAGGACTTCTTTACTGTCGATGTCCAAGTGGTTCGTTGGTTCGTCGAGCAGTAGGAAATTATCATGTTCAAGAGACAGTTTGCAAAGTGCCAAACGAGCCTTTTCACCCCCGCTGAGTTGAGCGGTTGTTTTCTCCACGTCGTTGCCTGAGAAGAGAAAACTGCCAAGAATCGAACGGATGTCTTTCTCAGGCATCGTAGAGTGACGAGACCAGAGTTCTTCTAGCACCGTTTGATTCGATGAGAGGCCAGCCAAGTTTTGGTCATAGTAACCGACTTGAACGCCAGCACCTAAATCAATCGATCCTTCGATCAAAGGAAGTTCTCCCGTAATCGACTTCAAGAGGGTAGATTTTCCAATCCCGTTAGGGCCCACAATCGCGATGGCTTCACGCTTGCGAAGCTGGAAAGAAATCGGACCGCTCAAGGCTTCGTGGTCGTAGCCGATATAAGCGTCGGTTACTTGTAGCACTTGGTTTCCGGATTCGCGTTCCACGGTAAATTCAAATCGAGCAGAGCGCTGATCGCCTTTTGGTTTCTCTAAGCGTTCCATTTTCTCGAGCTTCTTACGGCGTGATTGCGCACGTTTTGTGGTTGAGGCGCGCACTAAGTTTTTCGCAATGAATTCTTCTAAGTCGTGAATCTCTTGTTGCTGCTTCTCATAGGCTTTTTGTTTAAGTAAATAGCGTTGCTCGCGTTCCTCTAAGTAGTGCGAGTAGTTTCCTTTGTAATATTCACAGGCTTTATGACTGATTTCATAGACTTCGTTACACACACGGTCCAAGAAGTATTGGTCGTGGGATACGATGACAAGCGCGCTACTTGAAGAGCGTAAGTAGTCTTCAAGCCACGTCAATGTTTCAATATCCAAGTGGTTGGTTGGTTCGTCTAAGATGAGTAAGTCGTGTTTCTCTAATAAAATACGAGCTAGTGCCAGACGAGTGCGTTGGCCTCCAGAGAGTGCTTGAATCGGTTGGTCGTAGTCTTCTGGATAGAAACGGAATCCGTGAAGCACGGTGCGAATTTCAGACTCGTAACCATACGCATTCTTTTGGTTCAATTCTTCTTGAAGCTGGTCGTATCGTTTTAAGGCGAGTTCGTATGCCACGGGGTCACTTAGAAGGTCTGGGTCACCAAGTTGTTCAGCTGCTTTTTGCGCTTGTTTCTTCAAGGTTTCCACATCTTCGAAGAGATGCACCATTTCTTCCCAAACGGTGCGGGAAGACTGGATGTCAGCGTATTGATCTAAGTAGCCAATCGAGAGGTCTTTCTTCTTTGACACAGCGCCAAGAGAAGGTTCTTCGATCCCTGCCAACATTTTTAATAGCGTGGATTTTCCAGTACCATTTCGCCCAACGATGGCAATGCGTGAATTTTCTTGAATATGAATCGTAATATTTTCAAATAGGACTTCATCCGCAAACGTACGCGCGAGTCCTTGTCCTTGTAATAAAATCATGACGGGTCCTTTCAATGTGGTTTCAGTTTATTTTAGCATAAAAAAGAAGGGGAACAATATTGATACGCGTTCTTCTTTGCATTCACATTCACAATAGGGAGGTTGTGAAGAAAAAAGCACAAAGCTTGCTGCATATAAGCGAAACTTACGAATGTTCGTGAGGTACAAGCAAACTGTTTGTGAAATGAAATGTCGTTGTGATAGAATACGCATGGAAATAAAAGAAAAAGGGAGTCTTATTCATGAAAGATTTAAACGAATTAAAAGAAATCGAAGTGCCACGCGCAACTGCGAAACGTTTGGCCATTTATCATCGTTACTTACGTTTCTTGCATGACGCAGGAAAACGTCGCATCTCATCAACTGAATTAAGTGAAGCTGTAAAAGTCGATAGCGCAACAATCCGTCGTGACTTCTCATACTTTGGCGCTTTAGGAAAACGTGGATATGGATATGATGTAGAATACTTATTAGAATTCTTCAGCCATACTTTAAACCAAGATCGCTTAACGAACGTCGCTTTAGTAGGGGTTGGTAAATTAGGACAAGCGCTCTTAAACTACAACTTCCACCAAAGCAACAACGTGCGTATTAGCGCAGCGTTTGACGTAAACGAAGACATCGTTGGAACAATCCAAACAGGTGTGCCAGTTTACAGCATGGATGAAATGGTAGAACAATTAAAAGTTCAACAAATCCAAGTGGCCATCTTAACAGTGCCTCAAGATGTTGCTCAAGAAACAGCGGACCGCTTAGTGGAAGCAAATGTTCGCGGAATCTTGAACTTCACACCAATCCGCTTAGACGTACCAGAAGACGTTCGAGTTCAAAACGTGGACTTAACAAACGAATTACAAACTCTAATTTATTTCTTGGACAACCAAAAATAATCTGACAAAAGGCATCCGTAATGAAGTGCACCCCAAAAGTTAGACAGAAAATCTAACTTTTGGGGTGTTTTTATTA
>CAUPXN010000042.1:0-11254 GCA_963515505.1 uncultured Streptococcus sp. | reverse complement strand
AACCAGGGGTAGAAGCATACAAGAAAAACATGTTTGCTTTACTTGGAAAACCAGGATTCGAAGACTTAGCAAAAGAATTAAACGAACGTCTATAATGGACATGCCGCATTCTCAATACGAGGGTGCGGTATTTTTGTGTCAATATGGGCTCTAATCAGGAAAAGAACTTGCGACAAAGGGCATTTTGAACTAACATAGGTCTTACAAGAAGTGTTGGAGGAAAAAGATGAGAGTTGTTGGATTAACAGGCGGTATCGCGAGCGGAAAATCAACCGTTTCGAATTTATTTAAAATCTCTGGAGTACCCGTGATTGATGCGGATGTCGTCGCAAGACAAGTGGTTGAAAAAGGGACTGCTGGATTAACTGCGCTCGTAAACCGTTTTGGTGAGACTATTTTAAACGCTGATGGAACGTTAAACCGAACAGAACTTGGGCGAAAAATGTTCAGCGATGATGCGATACGCAAGGAAGTAAATGACATTCTTCAACCGCTCATCCGTCAAGAGATTACAGGAAAGATGAAAGACTACCAAGAGCAAGGAAAGTCGCTAATTGTCTTAGATCTTCCGCTCTTATTTGAAATGAACTATGAGAGCCTATGCGATGACATTATCGTGGTGGCCGTATCTGTGGAAACTCAAATTGCACGGTTGGAAAAACGGAACGGATATACAAGGCAAGAAGCGCTCGAGAGAATAAAGTCACAGATGCCTTTAGAAGAAAAAGTAAAGATAGCAACGATTGTGTGGTCAAATGAAGGAACTCTTCAAGAGTTAGAACAAAAAGTCCATCAGTGGCTACTCGAAAATTTCCTTAAAAAATGATATAATAAATCGAATAAGCACAAAAAAGGAGAGGTGTTTGCAATGCAATGTCCAAAATGTAAAAACAATGGTTCTCGCGTAGTTGATAGTCGTCCAGCCGATGATGGCCGTTCTATTCGTAGAAGAAGAGAATGCGAAGAATGTGGCTACCGTTTTACAACATTCGAGCGCTTAGAAAAGGCGCCATTGCTTGTCATCAAACGTAACGGGAATCGTGAAGAATTTAGCCGTGAAAAATTATTAAACGGACTAGTTCGTTCAGCAGAAAAACGTCCAGTATCACTCGGGCAACTAGAAAATATCGTGAATGAAATCGAACGTTCCATCAACCAAGAGGGAGAAAATGAAGTGTCAAGCACTCTTATTGGGGAAATGGTGATGGATCACTTAGCCAAAATTGATGATATTGCGTATATCCGTTTTGCGAGTGTGTATCGTCAATTTACAGACCGCAAAATGTTCTTAAAAGAATTAGAAAGAATGTCTATGATTATGGACAGCCAAGAAAAATAGGAAGGAATTACAAGAATGCACTCAAAAGAGTTTCCGTGGGCACAGTATAAGCCTAAAGACGGTATCCTCGTGGTACAACCCGTGTGGATTACTGAAAGAGAAATCCAATTTTTAATGCAATTATACGCTCCGTTCATTGGGAAAGAAGCGACTCTTTTGTATGTGACTTTGTACGGTGAGTTATCTCCATCGGAATATGAGAGCGAAGTCTTCTCCATTTCTGAATTGTTGTCGATGACGAATTTAGGGATGCCGGACTTTTACTTAGCGAAAACTCGTTTGGAAGGGATTGGACTCTTGAAAACGTATCGTAAGGAGCCAACCGCTTCACGCCCTCAAACGTACACGATGGAATTACAAGCACCAACGTCTCCGCGTCTCTTTTTCAAAGATGCCTTGCTTTCGACATTACTGTTAAACCAAATTGGAAATCATCGTTTTGAAAAATTAAAACAACGATTCTTAGTGTCAAAACCAGGCGAATTAGGAGAAAACGACAGTGCGCAGTTTGAAGAAGCGTATCGACTTCCTTATAACATGGAATCTTATACAAGAAACCACGCACAAGAAAATCGTATGGTCTTAGATAGCAAGCAACAACCTGAATTCGAGTTCACTTCGGATGTGGATTGGGATTTAATCGAAGGCCTGTTAAAAACAGAATTCGTCGATTTAAATTCCATCACTAAGGGGGTTCGCAAAATCGTCGATGCCTTGTACCGCGCATATGGATTCACGGAACAAGAAATCGCACAATTTTTAGTGATTGCGTCTGATTTAACAACGAAAGTCATTGATGAAGAGTTCTTGTTGAAATTAGGACAAGAAGCTGCTCAAGATAAAGTAACGCAGCTTCGTAGTGAAGAAGTGATCGAAACACCTATCGCAGAGCCAACAGAAGCTCAAGTGGTGGAAGGGGCCTCTGAAGAAGAGTTAGCCATCCAGCAATTGATTCAAGCGGCTAAAGGAATGGCGCCAATAGACTTTGTTTCAAGCATCAAGGCGCAAAAGAAAGGCTATATTTCAAAAGCAGAGCGACAATTAATTTTTGATTTAGTGTCTGTTAGTGGACTACCTAATGAAGTGTTAAATATTTTATTCCACTATGCTTTGGTACAGCTCGATAACGCGACACTGGCTCGAAACTTTATCGATGCGATTGCCAACGACTGGGCTACAAAAGAAATCAAGACCGCTCAAGAGGCGATGGAAGCTGTACGAAACCGCGACTTGCAACGAGAAGTGAAACGCAAGCAACAACTGCATAATGCAGGTAAAAACAACTACAGAAGACCGGGTGGCTATCAAGAGCAATTGCCAGATTGGGCAAAAGATTCTAATGAGAAGGAGAAACAAACTCCTGCTCCTACTGAAGGCCAATCCACACAAGTTTCAAGTAATTTAGCCGAGCAAATCGCAAAATTAAAAACAAGTAATCAAAGAGAACAACAATAACGGAGGTGAACGAATTGGAAGGATTAAAAGGATTTTTAGATCAAAGAGGAGCCGCGCAAGGCATGCCGAACATGCAAAACATCGAAAAAGAAATCTTTGAAGATGAAGACGTAAAAGCTTTTCTTGAGCAACATAAAGAAGAATTGACTCCGGAAGCTATTCGTAAAGGAATGTCTGCGTTATTGGAGTTTCGAATGGAAAGAGATGCTAGAAAGCACAACAAGGAAGTGAAAGCTCCAGGCCTCGAACCATGTTTAGAAGTGCATAATGGATTTATTTTAGTGAATTACAAACGTACCGAAGAAGCAATTCGTGAGGAAAGAGAACGCAAGCGTAGACGCCTGATTCATTCGATTAATATGCCAAAAAATATCGCAGAGGCTCGTTTCTCAGATACGGCTCTTACAAAAGAGAGAGAAGATGTCATTCGAGAATTATTGAATTTCATCGAAGCATACAAAACAGACAGCACTACATACCACAAAGGGTTATACTTAGCAGGACCATTTGGCGTTGGGAAAACATATATGATGGGCGCATTAGCAAACGAGCTTTCTGAAAACGGCGTTGAAACGACTCTTGTCAATGTTCCAACGTATAGTGCAGAAATTAAGCAAGCCATTGCGACAAATACCGTTGAAGCAAAATTAGTATCGATTAAAAACACACCAATCTTAGTATTGGATGATATCGGTGCGGAAATGAATAGTGCATGGTTTAGAGACGAAGTGTTGATGGTCATCTTACAACACCGTATGTTGCAAGAATTACCAACGTTCTTCACATCGAACTTCACGATTGATCAGTTAGAAGCGCATTTTGCTCATTCAAATAAAGGAGACCAAGAGCTTCTTAAAGCAAAACGTCTGATTGAACGTATTCGTTTCTTAGCTAAAGAGTATTTTGTCGATGGACAAAATCACAGAAATCCATCCTAGATGAAAATGCTTGAAAATATGAAAGATTAGTGGTTAAATACTAATGAACTAAATATTTTGAAAATGATGAAAAAGACAAGAAACTATCTCTTGGTTACATTTCAGCGAGAAGTGGGTTGGTGCAACACTTCATCCGGAATAGTTTTACCACTTTTGAATCTTTGCTTGAATTCAGTAGAGCAAGGCGCATCGGAGCGTTATTCCGTTGAGGTTCATCTTTTTTGATGAACAAATTTGGGTGGAACCACGTAGAATATGACGTCCCATAGTTTGCAGAAGCAGACTATGGGATTTTTTGTTTATTTCAGAAATTTCAAAAAGAAAGAAGGAAGAAAATGTCAATGATTAAAATTACTTTTCCAGATGGTGCCGTTAAGGAGTTTCCAAAAGGAATTACAGTAAAAGAAGTTGCAGAAAGCATTAGCAAAAGCCTAGCGAAAAAAGCATTAGCAGGTAAAGTGAACGGAGAATTAGTAGACTTCGATCGTCCAATCGAAGAAGATGCTTCTATCGAAATCGTTACACCAGATCACGAAGATGCATTAGGAATCTTACGTCACTCAACAGCACACTTATTAGCACATGCATTAACTCGTTTATACCCAGGAATTCACTTCGGAGTTGGACCTGCGATTGAAACAGGATTCTACTACGATACTGATATGCCAAATCAATTAACTGAAGATGCTCTTCCAGAAGTGGAAGCAGAAATGATGAAAATCGTTAAAGAAAACTACCCAATCGTTCGTCGTGAAGTAAGCCGCCAAGAAGCGCTAGAAATCTTCGCAAATGACCCTTATAAAGTAGAATTAATTAACGGTTTACCAGAAGATGAAACAATCACTGTATACCAACAAGAAGACTTCGTAGACTTATGTCGTGGTATCCACGTTCCTTCAACAGGACGTATCCAAGTTTTCAAATTATTATCACTTGCTGGAGCTTACTGGAGAGGTGACTCTAACAACAAGATGATGCAACGTGTTTACGGTACAGCATTCTTCGATAAAGCCGACTTAAAAGAATTCTTGAAGATGCGTGAAGAAGCTAAAGAACGTGACCACCGTAAATTAGGAAAAGAATTAGACTTATTCATGATTAGCCAAGAAGTTGGTTCAGGATTACCATTCTGGTTACCAAAAGGTGCTACGATCCGTCGTACAATTGAACGTTACATCGTGGATAAAGAAATCAGCCTTGGATACCAACACGTGTACACTCCAGTTATGGCTGATGTAGGTCTTTACAAAACTTCAGGTCACTGGGCTCACTATCAAGAAGATATGTTCCCACCAATGGACATGGGAGATGGCGAAATGCTTGTATTACGTCCAATGAACTGTCCTCACCACATGATGGTTTATAAAAACCACATCCACAGCTACCGTGAATTACCAATTCGTATTGCTGAATTAGGAATGATGCACCGTTATGAAAAATCAGGTGCGTTATCTGGTTTACAACGTGTACGTGAAATGACTCTTAACGATGGACATACATTCGTTCGTCCTGACCAAATTAAAGAAGAATTCAAACGTATTTTAGACTTAATCCGTGAAGTATATAGCGACTTCAACGTAAAAGATTACCGCTTCCGTTTAAGCTATCGTGATCCTGAAGATAAACATAAATACTTCGATGACGATGAAATGTGGAACAAAGCAGAATCAATGTTAAAAGAAGCCATGGATGAAATGGGATTAGAATACTTCGAAGCTATCGGTGAAGCAGCATTCTACGGTCCTAAATTAGATATTCAATTCCGTACAGCAATGGGATTAGAAGAAACAATGTCTACAATCCAATTAGACTTCTTATTACCAGAACGCTTCGACTTAACTTACGTTGGGGAAGATGGAGATAACACTCACCGTCCAGTAGTTATCCACCGTGGAGTTGTATCTACTGCAGAACGTTTCGTAGCTTACTTAATCGAAGAGTACAAAGGCGCATTCCCAACTTGGTTAGCTCCAGTTCAAGCAACAATCATTCCTGTAAGTGTGGAACATCATTATGATGCTGCACGTGAGTTGAAAGAAAAAATGGCTCGTTTAGGAATGCGTGTAGAACTTGATGACCGTAATGAAAAAATGGGTTACAAGATTCGTGCATCTCAAACTCAAAAAATCCCTTATCAATTAGTAATTGGGGATAAAGAGGTTGAAGAAGGTACTGTAACTGTTCGTCGTTATGGTTCTAAAGAAACTAAATCAATGTCTGTTGAAGCGTACTTAGAATACGTACAACGCGAGATTGCAAACTTCTCTCGTCCGCTTGAAGACTAATTTTTCAAAGGCTCGTAGCAATACGAGTCTTTTTTGTGCTTTATTATAAATATAAAACCGAAGGTTTTGATTTATGGCTAGGTGGTTTAAGAAGAGGATGAGTGCTACTTTAAAAATATAGGGAATTTGTATTTTTTATTGAGGTCTCGTTCTTTCGAATCAATGCGGATGTCTTCATAAAAGTTGTAATGGGATACCGGTGCAAGCCTTGGTCTTGCACCTTCAAAGCCTCAAAAACGGGAGTAAGGAATGAATTCCTAACTCCCGTTAATTCGTTTTGATATGATTCCCCATTACTGCTTTTATAGAATCCGCATGATTCTCCAGAACGAAGCATTAAGAATCTATTCGTATATTTTAAAAGATGAGCTATCTTTCTTAGACCGCCATAAATCAAAATGTGGATAAAAAAGACGAGTCTTTCGAAAAATTAGTTATCGCTAAAATTGGAGCGTCCGCGAGTGCTTTTATAGAATCAGCATGATTCTCCAGAACGAAGCATTAAAAACTATTCGTATATTTTATAAGGTGAATTATGCTTCTTAGACCGCCATAAATCAAAATGCGGTTAGAAAAAGACGAGTCTTGCGAGAAATTAGTTATCGCTAAAATTGGAGGCACGCTGGTGCTTTTTTATGGAGCGTTCGTTGGTGCTTCTGAAGTTGAAATAGTGGATTGGATGTTTGACAAAATCACATTCCAAAGTTAAGATAAGTGTATTGGTAGATCTCTCCGCGTGTGGAGGGACTTTTTTTATGCATATATATAATTGATTGAAAAGGAGAGTTTAAATGATAGTTGAAGAAAAACAAAATCCATTAGGTATAGAAAAGATAGGGACTCTTCTTAGAAAGATGGCGATTCCTGCTATTATCGCCAATGTGGTAAATGCACTCTATAATATTGTCGACCAAATCTTTATTGGACAGGGAGTAGGATACTTGGGAAATGCGGCTACAAATATTGCCTTTCCAATTACAACTATCTGTATGGCAATTGGTTTAATGGTAGGGATTGGCGCCGCGTCAAACTTTAACTTGGCTCTGGGTCGAAAAGAGGACAAGCATGCTCGTGAAGTTGCTGGGACTGCAGTGGTATTGTTGGTGACAGCTGGCTTAATCATTATGAGTGTGGTGTTATTATTCTTACAACCATTATTAATCCTATTTGGTGCGACTGATCAGATTTTAGGATATGCCAGTGAGTATGCAGGGATTACAGCTTTTGGGATTCCGTTCTTTATGATTTCGATTGGTTTTAATCCATTAGTGCGTGCAGATGGTAGAGCAACGTATTCGATGATGGCGATTATTGTGGGAGCACTGCTGAATACCGTTCTTGATCCGTTGTTCATCTTTGGATTTAATATGGGGATTGCAGGAGCAGCTTGGGCAACAGTTATCAGTCAAGTTGTTTCAGCGCTTGTGTTACTCGCGTATATTCCAAGATTTAGATCCGTTCACTTTGAACGTAGTGATTTTAAGTTGTCGTTTGAAGATGTAAAAGTGATTGCATCTCTTGGATTAACATCGTTCATTTTCCAGATTTCTGCGACTGTCGTACAAATCGTATCCAATAATCTTTTACGTACATATGGAGCACAGTCCATTTACGGTAGTGATATTCCGATTGCGGTTGGGGGAGTCGTGAGCAAAATCTTCGTTATCTTCATTGCAGTTGTAATTGGGTTAAATCAAGGAGCGCAACCGATTTTAGGATTTAACTATGGTGCAAAGAAATATTCACGTGTGCACGAAACGATGAACTTACTACTGAAAGTAACCGTCATTTTATCGACGATTTTATGGATTCTATTCGAAGGCTTTCCGCTTCAACTCATCCAAATGTTTGGAAGTGGGGATGCTCTTTACTATGAATTTGGAGTGAGATATGCAAGAGCATTCTTATTCTTTACGTTTATTAATGGAACTACCATTATTGTGACAACCTTCTTCCCAGCAATCGGGAAAGCAAAATTAGGAGCGATTCTTTCTTTAACGCGACAAATGTTTGTTTTGCTTCCAGTGATGATTCTTCTTGCAACTAGTTTTGGAGTGGATGGATTAATTTTCGCAGGTCCGATTTCCGACTTTATCTGTTTTATCATTTGTATTACTGTTTATATTCATCAAATGCGCAAGATTCCAAAGGTGGACGAACTTTTGGTATAATGATGTGGAGTAATGGAAGGGGTATGATTTATGGAATGGTCTAAATTACTATCAACAAAACGT
The DNA here is from genome assembly GCA_963515505.1 of uncultured Streptococcus sp. GTDB lineage: Bacteria > Bacillota > Bacilli > Lactobacillales > Aerococcaceae > Granulicatella. The sequence goes on along the minus strand of CAUPXN010000042.1, from coordinate 3,003 downwards.
CTTTCTGGTAAAAAAGCAACGCATCGTAATGAATTTGATGATGATTACAAACGAATTGTAACCAGTCCTTCATTTAGAAGATTGCAGGATAAGACACAAGTGTTTCCTCTGGAACGACTAGATTTTATTCATACGCGTTTAACGCATTCGTTAGAAGTAGCGATGGTGGCACGTTCACTAGCAAAAGAAATTGTTATTTTATTGCAAGAGGAATTAGAGAAGAAACCTGACAGCAGTAAACAAGAAATGATTGACCGTCAAGAGGATGTGTTAAAAATCGTTGAATGTGCCAGTCTCGTGCATGACCTTGGGAACCCTCCTTATGGCCATTTTGGGGAAGATATCATTCGACAATGGTTTAAGAAAAATCTGCCAAGCCTCTTAAAAGAGAAAAGTGACGTGGCAGAAGAATTTCTAGCAAGTCCTTATGTCTATGATTTCTATCGCTTTGAAGGGAATGCACAATCATTGCGAATTGCATCGAAGTTGCATGATTTCAAAGGAGAATTTGATGGACTTGATTTAACGGCAGCGACGCTTAACACGATATTGAAATATACGTACCCGTCTTCTCACAAGAAAACAGAACAAATCACTTCGAAGAAAGTTGGCTATTTCTTTGCAGAAGAAGAAACATTCCAAAAAGTAACCCAGATTACAGGAACAGGGACAAACCGCCATCCGTTAACCTTTATTTTAGAAGCTGCAGATGATATTGCATATCTTGTAGCTGATATGGAAGATGCGATTGGTAAAGGTGTGATTTCCTTTAGAGATGTGCGTGAGTTTTTACTAGAGAACTTGAGTACGGATGCCTATAATGCACCGCATTCCGTTCATACACGCGAAGTGTTAAATACAATTGATGAGGAAGTCTTCAGTGTCAACCGATTCTTTGTGGATTTACGTGATAAATTAATCGATGGCGCACGTCATAATTTTGTGAATCATTATGATGAGATTATGGCAGGGACGTTTAACCAAGACTTGTTTAAAAATTCTTGGGCTGAAGATTTGTATGTGATTCTTCGTAGATTATCAGAAGAGAAGATTTATGATCATAAAGGAATCTTGAGATTAGAAATTGCAGGATATACAACACTCACTTATTTATTAGACAGCTTTGTGCCTTCTTTAATCGCATATGATACGAATCGTCAATTAGACTATGTAGAGTTGAAGAAAATCGGCATTATTTCTGAAAGTCAGAAACGTTCCTATCATTACTTTGCAGAAGGAAAGAGCGAAGTCGAAAAATTATACTTACGCCTTCTGTTAGCAACGGATTTCATTTCAGGGATGACAGATAGTTATTCGCACCGACTCTATTTAGAGATGGTTGGGATTTAATGTGAAAGTAGAAAATTATCATATATGATAATTTTCTACTTTTTTTGCATAAAAAAAGCCGCTAATATTAGCGGCTGTCATAGTGATGAGTTAATTAAAACTAGGTCGTTTTTTCTCCACGGGAATGCTGATTTCAACAAAGTTATCAGCATGAATAATATCCAGACCTTCTGGTTTCATATGGAATAGGCGATGAACGACGAATTCAATTTCAACATCTTTAATACGTCTTTTTCTGTTTAAAATTACAATATCACGGTGAGTGGCAGCGTCAGCATAGAAAACAGTTGTTTGACCAAGTGAATATACCTTGATGAAGTACGCATCTGTATTTGCTAACTGTTCATTGACAAGTTGCGAGTGAGAATTGGTAATATCGATAAGTTTCATAGACACAGCCTCCTTCTGAAAAATTCCTTGAAACCATTATACATTTTTTTTGCTTTATTTTCACCTACAAATTTAAGAAAAGTTATTAAAATTTAAAGAATTTTCAATCAAGAGATTTTTTTGTAAGTGTGATAGGGATTGTGATGAAAGTGCTTTTAAAAAATGTATTTAAATAGTTGTTAAATCTCTCAAAAAATGGTAATCTTATTAATTGAAAGGGTTGTATTTTTGAGGCTTACATGCTCTCGAACGTACATTTCTTAACAAAAATTTACTTTCAAAGGAGACTTTCAATATGGAAAAGAAAGAATATCATGTAATCGCAGAAACAGGAATCCACGCTCGCCCAGCAACTTTATTAGTTCAAACAGCAAGCAAATATAGTTCAGATATCCAATTAGAATACAAAGGAAAATCTGTTAACTTAAAATCAATCATGGGCGTTATGTCATTAGGTGTTGGCCAAGGTGCTGACGTAGTGATTACTGCTGAAGGTGCTGACGAAGCAGAAGCATTAGCAGGAATTGACGAAACAATGAAAAAAGAAGGATTAGCTGAATAATATGAAACCAACATTACAAGGGATTGCTGCTAGTGATGGCATCGCAATTGCCAAAGTATATACTTTGACTGAACCTGATTTAACAGTGACAAAAGTGACTGTTGAAGATTCAGAAAAAGAAGTTTCACGCTTGGATGATGCATTAGCAGCGTCAATTAAAGATGTCGAATTAATTAAAGAGACTGCATTAAAAAACTTAGGTGAAGAAGAAGCGCAAGTATTCGATGCTCACTTAATGGTTTTAAGCGACCCAGAATTAATTGGACAAGTAAAAGATAGCATTACATCAAATAAAGTGAATGCGGAATCTGCATTAAAAGAAGTAACAGACATGTTTATTTCTATTTTTGCAGGAATGGAAGATAACCCTTATATGCAAGAACGTGCTGCGGACATTCGTGACGTATCAAAACGTATCTTAGCTCATTTATTAGGCGTTAAAATTCCTAGTCCAGCCACTATTAAAGATGAAGTGATTATCGTTGCTGCCGATTTAACACCGAGTGATACAGCTCAATTAAATCGCCAATACGTTAAAGCTTTCGTTACTGATATTGGTGGACGTACTTCTCACTCAGCTATTATGGCGCGTTCTTTAGAAATTCCAGCTATCGTTGGTACTAAAGAAGTGACTTCAATTGCTAAAGACGGAGATATCATTATCGTGGATGGTTTATCAGGGGAAGTATTCCTTAACCCAT
>CAUPXN010000041.1:0-11533 GCA_963515505.1 uncultured Streptococcus sp. | reverse complement strand
ATTTGTACTTGGAATGAATCTTCAATAAAACGAATATTCTGATCTTGAGAACCAAATAATTGAATTAATTGAGGATTATCGCTTAATTCAACACTTGCTTTAAAGGTTTCTTTTTCCAATCAGTTATCCTCCAATCCACACTTATTTATTTAAGTGTGCTTTTACTTGTTCTTTAATGACATTACCGTCTGCTTGTCCTTTAAGAGCTTGCATTACGGCACCCATTAATTTACCGAATTCTTTTTGTGTTGTTGCTCCTACTTGTTCAGCGATTTCGGCAATTTTTGCTTGCACTTCTTCTAATGAAAGTTGCGCTGGTAAGTACTTCTCAACAATCGCTAATTCGCCTTGAGTTTTTTCAACTAATTCTTGGCGTTCTGCTTTTTCGAATTCAACAATAGAATCACGACGTTGTTTTGCTTCACGTGATAAAATCATTAATTCTTCTTCAGCTGTTAATTCTGATTTTTTGTCAATTTCAGCAGCTTGAATCGCTGTTTTAATCATACGTAATACTGCTAAAGTTTCTTTGTCTTTAGCTTTCATCGCTGTTTTGATATCGTTATTAATTGTTTCTTTTAATGACATTATAATCGCTCCATTCTTTTGATTTCGTTTGATTGATAAAAAAAGACTGGGACTAATAGCCCCAGCCTGACATAGTCTATGATACACAGAGTTGACTAGAACTTGCGTTTACGAGCTGCCTCTGATTTTTTCTTACGTCTTACACTTGGTTTTTCATAAAACTCACGTTTACGAGCCTCTTGTAAAGTTCCAGTTTTAGAAACAGTACGTTTGAAGCGACGAAGAGCATCATCAAGTGATTCGTTTTTACGAACAACTGTTTTTGACATATCCTATTCCCTCCCTCCGAGCATTAAAAGTAACTGTTTTCTTTTGAATAGAATAACCAAACAAACGAAATGTCCTTTTTTTATTATAGGAAAGATTCCATAAAATGTCAATCAACTTTACTAAGGTTCTTTTAACTTTTTTAGGAAACCCTTAAATTACGCTTTTGCTGCGCATTTTTCGCAAAGTCCAAAAATTTCAAAACGATGCGAATGAATTTCACAGCCTTCTAATTGGTCTTTAAAGAAATCCATTGGGCACATATCAATCTCTCTTGTGCTACCACATTTTTCGCAAATGAAATGGTGGTGATGTCCATGAGCTTGGCAACGGAATCTAAATAATTTTTCGCCGTTCAATTCTGTCTCTTCTAAAATATTCAATTGTACAAAAGTATATAAATTACGATAAATCGTATCATAACTTAATTGTGGGAATTCAGGCGCAATCAATTCTTGCACTTGCTTTGCTGACAAGTAACGGTTGGCATCATTTAAAATCTCAACAAGTCGTTGGCGTTTATTCGTATGTTTATAACCCGCTTCTTTTAAGATTTCTAACGCTTCTTCTACATGATTATGTGAATGGTCATGATGATGTTGTTCTATATGACCTGAGTGGTCGTGACCACAGCAATGATCGTGTGAATGCATATTACTTCCCTCTTTCTTGTTTTAATAACTCTTCAATCCAGTTTGGATCAAATTTTCCAGAACGAATCAATTCAATTTCTTTTTTGTATGGCGCAATTTGAACTTTATCTTCCACTTTAATCCATGGAGTTTCAAGGATTTTAGGAAGTTGTTTAAATTCAGGAACATGAATCACGTTCATTAGCGCATCAAATCCGATTTCTCCAAAACCAAAATTCTCATGTCTATCTTTATGAGCTCCAACCGGATTTTTTGAATCATTTACATGAAGGACTTTAATACGGTCAAGGCCAACCGTTTTATCGAAATGAGTTAACACACCAGATAAATCATTTTTAATATCATACCCTGCATCATGAACGTGGCAAGTATCAAACGTTACGGATAAATGTTCATTGTGCGTCACTCCGTCGATAATACGTGCTAATTCTTCGAATGTACGAGCTAGCTCTGTTCCTTTCCCAGCCATCGTTTCTAATGCGATTTGAACTTTTTGATCTTTCGTTAGAACTTGGTTTAATCCGTAGATGATTTGGTTTATTCCTACATCCACACCAGCCCCTACGTGAGAACCAGGATGTAGAACAACTTGTGTAGCACCAACCGCCTCTGCACGTTTCAATTCTTCTCTTAAAAATTCGATTGCAAAATCAATATGACCTTCTTTTGTAGTGTTGGCTAAGTTAATAATATAAGGCGCATGGACAACAACTTCTTCAATGCCATGTTCTTTCATGTACTGTTTCCCAGCTTCAACATTTAACTCTTCAATTGGTTTTCTTCTTGTGTTTTGCGGAGCACCTGTATAAACCATCATGACATTCGCGTTATAACTTGCTGCTTCCTTTGCTGAATTCAAGAGCATTTCTTTTCCGCTCATCGAAACGTGAGACCCAATTAACATAATCATCCTCCAAACATTTCATTATTCTCTATTATTTTACTAAAATAATTCTTCTGCAATCAAGCTGTAAGCTATTTTTTATACACAAATAGCGCTTTTATTGGTATAATAAGGAGGAAATATACAAATAAAAAGGAGCCCTTATGGATTCATTACTGAAATTCTTTAAGAAGAAAAATATACAGCAACTGCTGGGCTTTCTTGTTTCTCTTCTACTTCTGTGGATTATCGCCTATCCATTAGTAAGTGAAAGTTCAACAATAAAACCGCAAGCAAATACGCACCAAGCAAATACGGATACGAATAGTGGCAATACGGCTACTCAAACATCTACAGTTGTTAAAAATAAAATTGTAGAATTCGCAGTCAATACAAGCGATAAAGCGTTAAAGGTATACCATACGATGGATGCGAAAGGCATTCCAGTTGGGGAAATTACGAAAAACCAATACTTGCTGGCTTTGCATAAACTCGACAACGGTTGGATTCAAGTTCAATATGACGATCAAGTAGCCTATATCGAGGATAAAGATATCATTCTTACTACGATGATGAAAGGGTATGCTTCTGGCGGATTGAAATTACGCGAAACACAGTATGAAAATTCGAAAGTTCTCTTAACAATTCCAAATGGTGAACTCTTCTACCTCATTGAAGAATTGAACGATAAAGTCTTAAAAGTTCGATACTTTGATAAAGAAGGTTATGTGGATAGCGACTCTACAAACTACGCGATTGAATTGATTCAAGAAATTCTCAACAAACAAGCTGGTCTTCCAACAACCATTGACTCGAATAAGATGTTTGTTACAAAACTAAAAGAAACACCTATTTACTCAGCTTCCAACGTCACTTCCGAATTAATCGGTACGGTAGATAAAGGAACACAATTTGTGTATGAAGACCGCGAAGGCGATTTCTATAAAGTATCTGTTGGTAATGGAAAATACGGATATATTCCTTACTGGCTAGTGACTACAAACTTTGCCGGAATCGAAACGGATGAAACGATTCCTCAAGGGATTAAGAATGCAACAATTGTCATCGATCCAGGGCACGGTGGTGAAGATCCAGGTGCTGTTGTAAACTTCAGTGAAAAACACGAAGCGGACCATACATTAACAACTGCTCTACTTGTGAAGAAAGAACTCGAAGCAATGGGAGCAAAAGTTATCTTAACTAGAACAAGCGACTCTTCTGTTTCACTTGCTGAACGTGCTGAAATTAGTAATAAAAATAATGCAAATGCATTTATTAGTATTCACTTCGACTCGTCTGAAGATGATAGCGCAAGCGGAACAACAGCCTACTACTACAGTGATAAGAGCGAAAGTCTCAGTCAGACGGTGAATAAATATTTATCTCGAAACCTACCATTGAAAAACCAAGGAAGCAGATTCCAAAACTTCATGGTTCTTCGTGATAATGCTCGTCCATCGATTCTTTTAGAACTTGGATATTTAAATAACCAAGGCGATAACAAAGTGATTTCTTCTGAAGAATATCAACAAAACATCGCAAAAAGTATTGCAAACGCGCTTAAAGAATACTTCCAATAGACAAACAAAAAGCGATGCTACTCCAAACGGAATAGCATCGCTTCTTTTTATCTTAAAATAAATCATCAATCTCTTGACTTGCTGTTTCTACTGGAGTTATATAGTTTGCAGTAATTTCTTCAATCACTGTCCCCTCTACAGCCTCTTTAATTAACCCTTCCACATCAAGACGTGCTTCATATTGGCGAGCCTTCTCCAGTTTCGGTTTTGTCTTTGGACTAGGCGGTGCAAACACCGTACAACAATCCTCAAATGGTTGAATCGATAACTCGAATGTATCAATCTCTTCAGCAACTTTAATAATATCAAGTTTATCCATTGTAGCTACTGGACGAATAATTGGTGTATTTGTGACATCATTAATCGCCACCATGCTATCTAATGTTTGAGAAGCCACTTGCCCCACTGATTCCCCATTGGCAATCGCAAGAGCACGTGCATTTTCTCTAAGTTGATCCGTAATACGAAGCATGAAACGACGCATAATTGTCATTAAATACGCTTCCGGCACACTCTTCTTGATTTCCTCTTGAATTCTTGAAAAAGGTACCGTTAAGAATTGAATACTTCCACCAAAACGAGCAATTTTAGCTGCTAAGAGTTTTGTTTTCTCTAACGCTTGTGGACTCGTATACGGTGGGCTTGCAAAGTGAACGCATTGAATTTCCATTCCACGTTTCATCGCAAGATATCCTGCTACCGGTGAATCAATCCCGCCAGATAACATCAGCATCACACGACCACTCGTACCAACAGGAAGTCCTCCTGCTCCTTGGATCGTCTTCAGACTCACCATTAAGTGTTCACGGCGCACATCAATACGTACCGTAATATCTGGTTGTTTTAATTGAACCTTGATCTCTGGAAATGCTTCAAGAACAGCATCCCCTAAAAACAAGTTGATTTGATTCGTATCCATCTCGAATGTATGATCCGAGCGTCTTGTCATAATCTTAAATGTTTTTCCTTCAAGGTCTTCTTGGCTTAATAAGTCGAGAACAACTTTTTTAGCCACTTCCATATCTTTTTCAACAATATATACTGGCGAAATAGATTGAATCCCAAAAATTGGTTTTACCTTCTCGATAACTGCTTCTTCAGGTGCTTCATGTAAATCTAAATACATAAAGTCATAGTCAGGAATCACCTTTACCTGAGGAAAGTCTACTAAGGCTTTTTTAATATTTGACGCTAATTTTTGAGTGAACATTTTTTTGTTTCTACCCTTTGTAGAAAGTTCACCATAGCGAATCAAAATTCTAGTTTTCAACGATTTCCTCCTTTTATTTTAAAAACGAAAATTGTTTCATTAACTGATGCAGAACCTTTATAAACTGTTCTACTTCTTCTTTTGTATTGTCGTTTGATAAGCTTACACGAACAGCTCCTGTCGCCCATTCAGTTGGCACATCCATCGCGTAAAGCGTACTAGATGAATCTGCTTTTTTACTTGAACAAGCAGAAGTCGTCGAAATATAAATGCCATGATTTTCAAAGGCATGGACAACCACTTCTCCACGAACGCCTTTAATAGCAAAGCATAATACATGATTTGTTCCATCTTCAGGAGAGAAGATGCGAATCTCAGGCTTTGTAGCAAGTTCTTTCCATAGTTGGCTACGAAGTTCTCCCGTAACTGACTTTTCTTCTAAAGCCATTCGTAGAGCTTTTGTTGTAGCTACAATTCCTGGAAGGTTTTCCGTTGTACTACGTTCTCCTTTTTCTTGCCCGCCACCAGTTAAGAGCGCTTGAATCTTACGTCCAAATTTCTTATACATAATCCCAACGCCTCTTGGACCATGGAATTTATGCGCAGAAAGACTCAATAAATCAATACGTCCAATGGCAAGGAGCTGACTTGCGCGTTCCACTGCCTGAACAGCGTCCACATGAAAATGAATCGATGGGTATTCCTCTAGTACTTTAGCAATCTCCGCAATTGGTTGAACCGTACCGACTTCATTATTGACAGCCATCACACTTACTAAAATCGTATCTTTACGAAGGCTCTCTTTTAATTGGTCTACACTTACAATCCCTTTAGAATCGACATCTAAGTACGTCACTTCAAACCCGAAGCGTTCTAATTGCTTACACGTTTGAAGGACAGACGGATGCTCAATCTTTGTTGTGATGATATGTTTCCCAAATACCGACTTCTCTAGAGCTGTTCCTTTAATCGCCCAGTTATTCGATTCAGTTCCGCCTGAGGTGAAGAAAATCTCCTCAGGTTGAACTGATAATAAACTAGCTACTTGAGCTCTAGCTTTGGTCAACACTTGAAAGGCATCGACTCCTAATTGGTGTAAGCTCGATGGATTTCCGAAGAACTTTTGGCTAACTTGAACATAGCTCGTTAATGCATCATCATAAATTTTCGTTGTTGCTGCATTATCAAAATAAATCATTCTACTATCCTTTCAAATTCCATTAGTTCGCAACGATGTTTACTAAACGTCCTGGAACAGCGATCACTTTGCGGATTGTTTTTCCTTCGATGGCAGATTTCACAGCATCATGCTCTTTTGCAAGTGCTTCAAGAGCTGCAGCGTCTGCATTTGTAGGAACCATTACGCGTGCTTTAATTTTTCCATTGACTTGGAAAATCACTTCAACTTCGTCTTCCACTAATTTAGATTCATCGTAAGTTGGCCATGGTTCGTAGCTAATTGATTCTGTGAATCCGAATTTACTCCAGATTTCTTCAGCCATATGTGGTGCTAATGGCGCAATCAATTGTACAAGACCTTTCATATATTCGAACGGTAAAGCATCTGCTTTGTAAGCTTCGTTAACGAAAATCATCATTTGAGAAATTGCAGTATTGAAGTGCAACTCTTCGTAGTCTTCTGTCACTTTCTTCACTGTTTGATGGTACACTTTATCCAATTTACCATCGTTTAGTTTTGTGATACGGTCACGCAATTTCCCATTATCATCAATCATCAATCTCCAGAAGCGGTCTAGGAACTTACGGCTACCTTCAAGTCCTTTTTCACTCCAAGCAATCGATGCGTCAAGTGGTCCCATGAACATTTCATAAACACGTAATGTATCCGCACCATATTCACGAACCACATCATCAGGGTTTACTACATTCCCTTTAGATTTAGACATTTTCTCATTACCTTCACCAAGAATCATTCCTTGGTTAAATAATTTTTGGAACGGTTCTTTGTTAGGAACAACGCCTAAATCGTATAACACTTTATACCAGAAACGAGCATATAGTAAGTGAAGAACGGCATGCTCTGCACCACCAATATATAAATCAACTGGTAACCATTGTTTTACTTTTTCAGGATCTGCAAGTCTTTCTTTGTTATGTGGATCTACATAACGTACAAAGTACCATGAGCTTCCTGCCCATTGTGGCATTGTATTTGTTTCACGACGACCCTTCTTACCTGTTACAGGGTCTGTGACATAAAGCCAGTCTTCAATTGCAGCCAGTGGAGATTCACCAGTACCACTAGGACGAATTTTATCCGTTTTTGGCAATACTAATGGCAATTCTGATTCTGGAACAGTTGTCATTGTGCCATCTTCCCAGTGGATAACTGGAATTGGTTCTCCCCAATAACGTTGGCGAGAGAACAACCAGTCACGTAGACGATAGCTTACTTTTGCTGCTCCTACGCCATGTTCTTCTAGCCATTCATTCATTTTTGCAATCGCGTCAGCTTTATTCAATCCATCTAGGAAATCTGAATGAATATGCACACCGTCACCAGTGTATGCTTCTTCTTCGACGTTTCCGCCTTCGATGACTGGAATAATGTCTAATCCAAATACTTTAGCAAATTCGTAGTCGCGTTCATCGTGAGCTGGAACAGCCATAATTGCTCCTGTACCATAAGTACTTAATACATAGTCTGCAATCCAGATTGGAATTTCTTTACCGTTCACTGGGTTAATCGCATATGCTCCAGTGAATACCCCTGTTTTTTCTTTAGAAAGCTCTGTACGTTCTAAGTCTGATTTTGTAGAAACAGCTGCAATATAAGCATCTACTGCTTCTTTTTGTTCAGGAGTCACAATCTTTTGAACTAATTCATGTTCTGGAGCTAATACATTGTAAGTCGCTCCAAATAATGTATCCGGACGTGTTGTAAAGACTTCGAAGCTTTCATCTGTTCCTTTAACGTTGAAACGAACTTGAGCCCCTTCTGAACGACCAATCCAGTTACGTTGCATATCTTTAATGCTTTCTGGCCAATCTAAATCATCCAAATCTTCCAATAAACGGTCTGCATAAGCTGTAATTTTCAACATCCATTGTTTCATTGGTTTACGGTAAACAGGATGTCCTCCACGTTCACTCTTACCATCGATAACTTCTTCGTTAGCAAGTACTGTTCCAAGAGCTGGACACCAGTTCACTGGAATTTCAGCTTCATATGCAAGTCCCATTTCCACTAGTTTAGTGAAAATCCATTGAGTCCATTTATAGTAATCTGGGTCTGTTGTATTAATTTCGCGGTCCCAGTCATAGCTGAATCCTAATTCATTAATTTGACGTTTGAAGTTCGCAACGTTAACTTTCGTGAATTCTGCTGGGTCATTTCCTGTATCAAGAGCGTATTGTTCTGCGGGAAGTCCAAATGCATCCCATCCCATTGGGTGAAGAACATTGTATCCTTGTGCACGTTTCATACGAGAAATGGCATCTGTTGCTGTATAACCTTCTGGGTGTCCTACGTGAAGTCCTTGTCCTGAAGGATAAGGGAACATATCTAACGCGTAGAAGTTTTTCTTAGAAGGATCTTCTGTTGTTTTGAACGTATGATGTTCTTTCCAATATTTTTGCCATTTAGGCTCGATTTCTAGATGATTAAATGTCATCTGATTCACTCCTTTCAAAATAAAAACGCCCCACCTGTCATTGACAGCTAGGACGCAATACGTGTTACCACCTAATAATTTTACTCATCTTACCTGTAACGCGGGCGAGGCGGATACTCTTACTATCAGTTCAGAGTTCGGCTAAAAGGCGAGTTCAGTTTATTGAAATGATGCATTTTCACCAACCATGCACTCTCTACGTCTATCAAAGAAACTTACTATTCCTCTATCTGCTTTTGTGAGTATTATTCTAGCAGATTATTTAGAAACTTTCAACACTTGGCCAACTCGGATAGTATTTGAAGTTAAGCCGTTTAAAGCTCTTAATTCAGATAATGTTAATCCGTTATTCTTAGCGATACGGAATAAAGTATCACCTGCTTGAACTGTGTGAGTTGATGCACCAGTTGAATAGCTTACTGTTTTAGCTGAAGTTGTAGCTGTTGTTGTTGTTTTTGCTGATCCAGATACAACTAATTGTTGACCAGGAAGGATTGTGCTTGTTTCTGATAAACCATTGATTGATAACAATGTAGTTAATGAAATACCGTGGTTATAAGCAATACGGTATAATGTATCGCCTGCTTTAACAGTGTAAGTACCTGAAGTTGATGCACTTGATGCTGTAGATTTATAACTTACAGGAGAAGCCACTGTAGCATTTGAAGCTCCAGATAGTTTTAACGTTTGTCCAGGATGAATCACTGATGATTGTGATAATCCGTTTAAGCTTAATAATGTGTTTAAGCTCATGCCTGAACGGCGTGCGATACCGTATAAGGTATCACCTGCTTGTACTGTATAAGTACCTGAAGTTGATACACCTGAAGCAAGAGGTTTAGCATTATAACTAGATTTTGTAGCTACACGGCTATCTGATTGACTAATGGTTAAGCTTTGTCCAGGATAAATCACTGATGATTGAGATAAACCATTAAGCGTTAATAATGAATTTAAACTCATTCCTGAACGACGTGCGATACTATATAAAGTATCCCCTGGTTGAACAAGGTAGTTTCCTCCACTTGTGCGAGAAGATGTCACATTTGTTTTCACTACTGTTGAAGTAGTTGCTCCACCAGCAACACGTAAAGTTTGTCCAGGTACAATTAGACTTGAAGCTGAGATTCCATTTACTGAAACTAATTGCGATAAACTCATACCGAATTTACGGCTAATCCCATATAAAGTATCTCCTGCTTTAACAGTATAGTAACCATTTGCCGCAGTAGCTCCAGATTGAGTGCTTACATTACTTGCTACTATAGAATTATTAGTTTTTGTGACTACTCCATTGTCATATTTTGTTAAATCATATTGTTCAATGATACGGTTTAATTTTGCATAATAAGCAGTATCCGTTGCATAACGTCCTGTTAAGTAACGTGTAGCATCTTGATAGCTGTTTGTACGGCTCTTCCATGCACCTGAATAGAACATTGGTGCCCCTTTAATACCGTTGATAATTTTATCAACATAGTCATCCATAGATTCTTTGTAAGAAGGATATTTTCTGAAGTTATCGTAAATACCATAGTATTTTTGCGCTCCAGCATCTTCTAATGTATACATGTTTACAGATTGACCATTGTAGTTCCCTTTTACACCAAATAAGTTATGGTTTGGTTCAGAAGCTAATGTGCTTTGTCCCCATGCAGATTCTAATGCTGCCTGCGCAATCATTACTGAAGTATATACATCTTTTCCTTCTGTAGCTTGTTGAGCAGCAGGAATAATTTTATTTAAGAATCGTTGCGCTGGTGTTTGAGCTTGATATGAAGACACAGTATATGCATGTGATTTTGGCGCTAACGCTAACCCTACTACTGTAGTCGCTCCAACAACTGCAACTGTCTTTTGTAGATTTTTATTTGCAGCTTTTAAAGCTTTCATTTGTTTTTCCTTTTTTAAACGCAAATATCTTTCGTGTTTTGTTTCTTTCATCCCTTTTTCCTCCATCTAAAAACTAATTCGTAATCCATTATAGTAGGATAAAAACATTTGTGTAGGGGAACGTTGCACGAACACGCGAAACGTCGTATACTCTTAATATCCGTAAAAATTATGTAACAAATTGTAAAATTTTAGGTAAGAGGTGCTTATTTTGAAGAATGCACAACAATTTAGTCACGAAATGATTCTTTCTGTAAATTTAGAAGATGGGATTTTTATTGACGCAACCGCAGGAAATGGACATGACACACTTTTTCTAGCACAACATATAGAAAAAGGTTCGAAAATTCTTGCTTTTGATATTCAAGAGAAAGCTATTTTACAAACAAGACAATTATTACAAAACAATGACTTAGAGCATAAAGTGACCTGTATTTTGGACTCTCACGCTCAAATTTCGAACTATTTAGACGATCAAGATTTGGTTCGATTAGCGATTTTTAATCTTGGATATTTACCAGGAAGTGATAAAAGAATCATCACGACCCCCTCTTCCACTCTAGAAGCTATCCAAATTTTATTAGATCGATTAGAGAAAAAAGGAAAAATCATTATCGTTTCCTACTATGGTCATGATGGTGGAATCGAAGAAAAGGATTCAGTAGAAGAACTCCTCACGACTCTTCCGCAGAAGAAATTGTCCGTATTAAAATATCAATTCATCAACCAAATCAACTGCCCTCCGATTTGTTATGTCATAGAAAAAAAGGGCTCTTTGTCAAATAGTGTTGATGAAGAATTTTAGGAAGGGATTAAGCGACTAA
>CAUPXN010000040.1:0-11934 GCA_963515505.1 uncultured Streptococcus sp. | reverse complement strand
CTTGTGTATGAACGAAGAAGAAGTTTGTTTGACGCAATTTTATTACACAGCCTTTATAATGGACTTCTTGTAATCTTGTTCATCGAAATACCGAGACGTTTCTTTTAGAAGATTAGTCAGTGACTTCTATTAAAGGAGTCACTTTTTTTGATGCTTAAAAATATTTTAAGTTCATTTTAGGAAAAACTTGTATCCTCTTCTCAAGGATTTCCTTTTAAAATAAGGAAACCTACTAAAAATGTGTTTTCAGACAAAGGGAAAGAAGGGATAGAGCAATGACAGTTTTTTCTAAAATCAGACCAAAAGAACCATTAAAAACTTTAAAGTGGGTTGACATCCTCATCGTGACGATTATCATGTTTGGGGAGTTTGTTATCCGATCCACGCAACAATTTCTACAGAGTTTACAGCCGGTAACGGAAGTGGCCCAGCAGTATACGGAGACGACATCGTCCTATAGCGACGGAGCAGCGTATTCGAGTAACTTTACGCTACAGGTGATACTACTCGCGATTGCACTCTTGTACTTAGTCATCCGTCATTACGACTTCAAGCAGTTGAAGATTCGTTTTCACTGGTCTGTACTCATCTGGGTACCGGTATTATTCACGATGGTCGGACTGTTCGGCGACGTCGTAACCACACTAAGCGGTGAATACAACTACTTCGACCCGGCGCTTGTTCCGTTCATGAACCCACAGGAAATCATCAATAAGTTCTTAGCGTTATCTCCGATGGCCCTCGCTTATGGGCTGTTAAATGGTTTCTACGAAGAGTTCTTCTTCCTTGGTTTAATGACATCCGTGAAAGACGAGCATAAATGGGCAGCTTTAGCATTTTCAACACTGGTTCGTTTCTCATTCCATACGTATCAAGGAATGTTATGGGCAATTGTTATCGGTGTAGTGTATGGATTATTCTACTACTTCATGTACAAAAAAGTGGTGAAAAACCTATTACCATTCTTCCTTATGCACGCATTGGCAGATATGTTTGGTTCAAGCTTCATCTACTTATTAATTGCATGGGCATACTAACATTGAGCCAAGCGCATCCTCGAAAGGGTGCGCTTTTTATGTTTCCTCATTCTTCTTGTGGATTTTTGATAGTAACTATAACGTTGCAACGGTGTAAGTCTGGGTCTTACACCTTTGAAGCTTCAAACGCGGAGTATGGAATGGTCCAACTCCGCGTAATTCACATTCAATGCGAATCACGTTACAGTTACTATAAAACCGCAAGAATTCGAGGAAACATCAATGCGGGATTTCCGGTTGACTGACTATGAAAGGCTGCAATTACCATATATGGTAATTGCGCGTTGGAGTGGAGTAAAAACAGTGTAAAATCAAGCTTCTTTCTTATGTGTGAAGGGGACGATTATGGTATGATTACGCTAGAACTATCAGTTAAAGTGAGGGGATTTTTAGATGTTTTATGTAAAAAATCAACGAAATGGGAAAGAAATCTACGATGCAACAACGAACTTAGCCATCGAATATTTCTTATTAAACGAAAAGAAACTCGATGAACCAATTTTGTTATTTTATATTAACGAAAATGCGATTATCATCGGTAAAAACCAAAATACCATCGAAGAAATCAATCAAGATGGTGTAGACAAGCTTGGCGTACAAGTGGTTCGTCGTTTCTCAGGCGGTGGAGCCGTGTATCACGATATGGGAAATATCTGCTTCTGCTTCATTACAGAAGATGACGGCGATAGCTTCCGTGATTTTGGAAAATTCACAGAACCCGTGATTGAAGCCCTTCATAAAATGGGAGCAACGGGAGCAGAGTTACAAGGACGTAACGACCTTCTGATTGACGGTAAGAAATTCTCTGGAAATGCGATGTACTCAAACAATGGCCGTTTAACAGCGCACGGAACATTAATGCTGGATCTAGATGTGAGCATTTTGCCACAAATTTTACGTCCAAAACAAGAGAAAATCGCGTCAAAAGGAATCAAGTCCGTTCGTTCACGCGTGACAAATATCAAACCGTACTTAGCGCCTGAATATCAAGACTTAGACATCTTACAATTCCGCGAAGTGCTCTTGAAAAACATCTTCAATGTGGAAGATACATCTACGATTAAAGAGTATGTTCTAACGGATGAAGACTGGGTGCGTGTAGAAGAATTACGCAGCAAGTACTTCAATAATCCTGATTGGAACTACGGAAAGAATCCAAAATTCGAATTCAAACAATCTAAACGTACCCCAGCCGGACAAATCGAGTTCAGTTTGAACGTTGAAAAGAATGCCATCAAAGACATTAAGATTAACGGAGACTTCTTCGGTCTTGGAGAAATCAGTGATGTAGAAAAAGCGCTAGTAGGCGTTGGATACAACCGCGAAGACTTAACAACAGCCTTCGAAGCCATCGACATCCGTCGTTACTTCGGGAATGTTACAGTGGATATCCTAGTGAACCTATTACTAGGGGTAGAAGAATAAAATAGGAAACTTGGCAATAGAGGCCGATGATGCAACAGGAACCTAGCAGTAATGCTGGGTTCTTTTTTTGCGAGCGAGTATAGTAAAACCGCTGGGGGAGCAGTATAATAGAGATAAGTTCAGGAATCCGTTTTTAGGGAGAGGGGTTGTTGGAAATGAGTCAAAAAGTTAGAGACATTGTCATCATTGTGTTTGGGGTTACTAGTGGCGTAAATGCAATCTATCAGCTAGTATTTCGTCAAGATATCGTGCTGTTTTTTATGAGTGCGATGTTTAGTAGGCTTGCCTTTTATATTTGGGTGAATCGGTATAATCCAGAACAGCTCAAGAAGATGAATCGCGGAGGAGCTGTCATCTTAATGGGCATGGTAGCCACTATTGCTTTTATCCTCATCATGAATCATTTCTTTGGGTATGAGCAATGGGAATCGTGGCAAAAATCCGTCGTTAAATTCACGTTTATCTTTGGCTTAGTGACGGTAGTGAATCGATATATTAAAAAATAATAACTTAATGGAGGCTTCATATGGCACTTTTACACGTTTCATTTTTTTCAAAAACATTAATGAGAACCATCCCGCTGTCAGTCTACTTGCCTAGTGATGCGGTGGATTTTGATAATCAGTATCTTTCGGAAGGTCCCTATAAAGCATTGATTCTTCTGCATGGCGTTATGGGGAGCGAACAGGACTGGGTCAATCAGACGCGCATTCTTCGATACGCCAAAGAGAAAAATCTTGCTCTCATCATGCCTTCGGGGGAAAATCATTTCTACGTAGATCAACCATGGAACTATACGAACTATGGAGAATTTATCGGGGTGGAGCTTCCAGAAATCTCACGCCGAATGTTTCCTGTTTCTCGAAAACGTGAAGACTTGGGTATTGCCGGGCTTTCGATGGGTGGATATGGGGCACTTCGAAACGGCATCAAATATCCCGACACCTTTAGTGTGATAGCTTCGTTTTCGGGCGCCATTTATAAAAATGCATTACCCTTCGAAGAGGATAGTGGTTCTCCATTTTTCTTAACAACTCGATACGCTAAATCGATTTTCAAAGACCAAGACTATTATGATTCGCACGGAAATCAATTGTTTAAAGCGATAGAAAAAGTCGAGAATCCTTCCAATTTAAAAATATTTATGACTTGTGGAACCGAGGATTGGCTTCTGGATAAAAGTCGTGAATTCAGTCGTTTTCTATTTGAAAAAGGTGTCCCTGTCATCTATAAAGAAAAAAGTGGCGGACACGAATGGGATTTCTGGGATTGGTCCATCAAAGATTTTTTGGATTGGTGGATTCCAGAAGATGCAGATCAAGGCGTGTCTAGCGGGAATGTGAGGTAGAAGATAGCGCGATTTTGTTGCAAGCGTCGGGTTTGAATGGTAGAATATTTTGTATATTAGAGCGATGAACAAGAGGAGTAAAATGACTTTGTTTATGAGAGAGGGAAGACTTGGTGCAAATTCCTAGCAAATTCATTTGAAGGTAGCTTGTGAGCTTACTCTACGAAAAGAAGTAATAGAGTACGGAGACGACACTTCGTTACCAACATCGAGGCGTAATGAATTTTTACGCGAATATTAGGTGGTACCACGAATTTAATCGTCCTATGGAGAGTGTCTTCATAGGATTTTTTTATTGGACACAAACAAGATACAAGGAGGAAAATCAATGGCTAAAGAAATGTCATCTAAGTTTCAACCACAAGAAGTTGAAGCTGGTAAATATCAATGGTGGGTTGATTCAGGCGTCTTCCATCCAAACGAAGATCCAAACGCTGAACCTTATTCAATCGTTATCCCGCCACCAAACGTAACAGGGAAATTACACTTAGGACATGCTTGGGACGTAACGTTACAAGATATGATTATCCGTCAAAAACGTATGCAAGGGTTCGACACTTTATGGTTACCAGGGATGGACCATGCGGGGATTGCAACTCAAGCAAAAGTAGAAGAAAAATTACGCGGAGAAGGCTTATCTCGTTATGACCTTGGCCGTGAGAAGTTCCTTGAACAAACATGGGAATGGAAGGAAGAATATGCCAGCCATATCCGTGAACAATGGGCAAAAATGGGGATTTCTGTCGACTACCGCAGAGAGCGTTTCACATTAGATAAAGGGTTATCTGACGCCGTGAAGAAAGTCTTCGTAACTTTATACGAAAAAGGCTTAATCTACCGTGGTGAGTACATCATCAACTGGGACCCTAAAGCCAAAACTTCATTATCTGATATCGAAGTTATCCATAAAGACGTAGAAGGCGCGTTCTATCATATGAACTACCCTCTAGCAGACGGAAGTGGATTCCTAGAAATCGCAACAACTCGTCCAGAAACACTTCTTGGAGATACAGCTGTTGCGGTTCACCCAGACGATGAACGTTATCAAGAGCTTATCGGGAAAACAGTGATCTTGCCGTTAATGAACCGTGAAATTCCAATTATCGCTGACGAATACGTGGAGCAAGATTTCGGAACAGGGGTTGTAAAAATCACTCCAGCGCACGACCCGAACGACTTTGAAGTAGGGAACCGTCATAACTTACCTCGTATTAACGTGATGAACGATGATGCGACGATGAACGAGTTAGCCGGTAAATACGAAGGCATGGACCGTTTTGCGGCGCGTAAAACCATCGTGAAAGATTTAGAAGAAGCTGGCCTTCTTGTGAAAATCGAAAAACATTTACACAGCGTTGGTCACTCAGAGCGTACAGATGTAGTGGTTGAACCACGTCTTTCAAAACAATGGTTCGTGAAAATGGGACCGTTGGCAGAGCAAGCCATCAATGCGCAACGTGCGGAAGGGGACAATACAGTAAACTTCTATCCACCACGTTTCAATGATGCGTACTTACGTTGGATGGAAAACATTCACGACTGGGTAATTTCACGTCAATTATGGTGGGGACACCAAATTCCAGCTTGGTATCATAAAGAAACAGGCAAAGTATACGTTGGCATGGAAGCGCCAAGCGACAGCGAAAACTGGACACAAGATCCAGACGTATTAGATACTTGGTTCTCATCTGCGTTATGGCCATTTTCAACAATGGGTTGGCCAGATGAAAATGCAGCTGACTACAAACGTTACTATCCAACAAACACACTTGTAACAGGATACGACATCCTTACTTTCTGGGTAAGCCGTATGATGTTCCAAGGGTTAGAATTTACAGGCAAACGTCCATTCAAGAACGTTTTAATCCACGGATTGATTCGTGATAGCCAAGGACGTAAGATGAGTAAGTCTCTTGGAAACGGGGTTGACCCAATGGAAGTCATCGAGCAATATGGTGCCGATGCGCTTCGTTGGTTTTTAGCAAACGGTTCTGCTCCAGGGCAAGACGTTCGTTACTCAACAGATAAGATGGATGCTGCATGGAACTTCATCAACAAGATTTGGAACGCAAGCCGTTACGCGTTAATGAACGTGGGCGACTTAACTGTGGACCAAGTAGATATCACTGGTGAGAAAACTCTTGCGGATAAATGGATTTTAACACGCTTGAATCAAACGATTGGCAAAGTGACAGAACTCTTCGAGAAATTCGAATTCGGTGAAGCAGGACGTCTCCTATATCGCTTCATCTGGGATGATTTCTGTGACTGGTATATCGAAATGTCGAAAGAAACATTAGCAGGGGACGACGAAGCTGCGAAATTAACAACACGTAGCATTCTTGTATATGTATTAGACAACACATTACGTCTATTACACCCAATCATGCCTTTCGTTACAGAAGAAATCTGGCAATCTGTTCCTCACGTTGGGGAATCATTAGTGGTCGCAACTTACCCAACGGTTCACCCAGAACAAATGGACGAAAAAGCAGCTGAAGAAATGGAATTCTTAATGGACTTCATCCGTTCAGTACGTACGGTTCGTAACGAAATGAACACACCATTATCAAAACCAATTAACATCATTGCGAAAGTGAGCGACGCAGCACACTACACTGTCTTGAAAGAAAACGAATCTTACATTGCACGCTTCTCAAATCCAGAAGAATTTGTTTATGGTGAAGACGTTGAAGCACCATCTGACGCGGTAACTTCTGTTATCACAGGTGCTGAAATTTACTTGCCATTAGCAGGATTAATCAACATTGAAGACGAAATCGCTCGTCTTGAAAAAGAAGCAGAGAAATTGCAACAAGAAGTGGATCGTGTCGAGAAGAAATTATCGAACGAGAAATTTGTGGCGAAAGCTCCTGCAGCGGTTGTTGAAGCTGAACGTGCAAAAGGCGCGGACTATCAAGCACAACGCGAAGCCGTGTTAGAACGTATCGCAACATTAAAGAAAATCTAATCCGTTTTAACGGCGGGGAGAGCGTATGAAGTGTCATGCGCTCTCTTTTGTATGTTCCGGTGGGCAATTTTCTGTTATGATAAATGAGGAAAACAGGAGGTGAGTGAATGATTCAAGAGTGGTTAAAAAAGAGCGAGAGTATTCCGCGTAAACTTGGATTGTACCGCATGGAGGCTATCCTAGAAGCGCTTGGAAATCCAGAACGTAAATTGAAGAGTATTCATATTGCTGGGACGAATGGAAAAGGGTCCACTGCAGCGATGGTGACGGCCTTTGCAAAAGCACATGGATTGCGAGTAGGGACATTCACTTCACCGCATATGGACAGTATCAGGGAACGCATTCAGCTAGACGGAGTGCCTCTTGAAGAAGAACCGTTCTGGCAAGCCGCATTAGTTGTAAGAAAAGTGGAGATCCGCTTATTCGAAGAGTGGGGACCCTTTAATTATTTTGAGATTTTAACGGCGATGATGTTTGTCGTCTTTCAACAGGAAGCCGTCGACCTTGCGATTATTGAGGTCGGGATTGGAGGTCTTCTCGATAATACGAATGTCGGCCATCCACTCGTCAGCGTCATTACGACGATTGGGTTGGACCATCAAGACTTACTCGGAAGTACGTTGAAAGAAATCACTGCGCAAAAAGCAGGGATTATTAAGGCTGGGCAACAAGTGGTTGTTGGACCAGTCACGCGTGAATGTATGGATGTAATTAGTGGAGTCGCTAGTGAGAAAGGCGCAATGGTACAGGTTTTTGGGGAGTCATTTTCGCTGGTAGAAGATTCGTATCAAGATGGAGCGTTAACGATTCCGCTGGAACAGTTAGCCCTCAAAGGAGCCTTCCAAAAGGAGAATGCGACCGTGGCAATTCGAGCGTTCCGAGCATGGATGGAAGAAACGGGAAGAAGTATGCAGACTAAATTAGTTGAGTCAGCCCTCCCTGTCGTTTCTTGGCCAGGACGCATGGAAGTGTTGCAAGACACGCCACTTATTATCATTGATGGTGCTCATAATTTGCCTGCCATCGAGCGACTCATACAAAATATGACGGAACTCTTTGGCAAGAAACAGACACTCTTATTTAGTGCGCTTACTCGAAAGGATAGTCAACAAATGCTTGCAAGATTACAAGAAGCTCTTCCAGATGTGAACATCATCTTAACGAGTTTCCATCCTTCAAGAGGCCTGTCGATAGCTAGAAGTGACGTGGAAGCGTACTTAGATTCTCCCAAGATTTCCTTTGAAGAAAGCTTTGAAGAAGTTATCGAACGGTTTGCCTGCTCGATAGATGATAAGAGCGAATTATGGGTGACGGGCTCTCTCTATTTTATCGCTGAAGTTCGTCATTGGTGGAACAACCGCAAGCCTAAAGAAGAGTAGACATCGTAACTCTTTGTAGAGAAAATAAAGAGGAAGTGTCACAATGATTGAATCGAGATTATTAGAAGTACCTTTAAGCGCCATGCCACGAGAACGCCTCGAACGGTATGGCGCTAAAGTGCTTGAAACCCATGAATTATTAGCTATTTTACTAAGGACAGGTTCTAAAGATTTGAATGTATTACAATTATCCATTGTGGTTTTGAATACTTTTGAAGATTTGCATTCGTTAAAGATGGCAAGTCTGGACGAACTCATGCACATTAATGGGATTGGACGAACAAAGGCCATTGAACTAAAGGCGGCCATTGAACTAGGAGCCAGACTAAACAAAGCTTCTCAGATGAAACTAGGAAAAATCACGTCTTCTAAAATGGCGGGGCAGTGGATTGTAGAAGAGTTAAAAGATGCCTATCAAGAACATCTTGTAGCGCTCTATTTGAATACTAAGAATGAAGTAATAAAAAAGAAAATGATTTTCATCGGCGGATTAAATAGTGCGGTTGCTCATCCAAGAGAAATCTTTCGGGAAGCAGTGAGATATTCGGCAGCACGTGTCATCATTGGACATAATCATCCGAGTGGGAATCCTGAACCGTCTCAAGCAGATATTGATTTTACCAAAAGACTGATGGATTGTGGGGAATTAATGGGGATTGAACTTCTAGATCATTTTATTGTGGGGGGAGAGCATTTTATTTCTTTGAAAGAAATCGGAGTATTGTAAAAATAAAATGATTATTTCATTTTTCTTGAAAAGATGAAAATTGAAGAAAATGAAGAATTTCAGATTTCACGAAAAATAAACGTGAAAAATAAGGAAAGCATTCGGAAAAAACGCATAAAACTTCAATTGTTCATAAAATTTCTATCCGAATTCGGAAATACTCTTGTAAAAAGGTTTCTTAGATGGTATACTGAACTTGTGTTTTTGTTAGGTATAGAAATAGTGTAAAGATTTACTCCTTTCGAACCATTAGCAAGAATATGAATAACAAGTGCTATGGCACAAGGAGGAAATGTTCATGGAACAAGGTACAGTAAAATGGTTTAACTCAGAAAAAGGTTTTGGGTTTATCGAACGTGAAGGTGGAAACGATGTATTCGTACACTTCTCAGCAATCCAATCTGAAGGATTCAAAACATTAGAAGAAGGACAAGCAGTTCAATTCGATGTTGAAGAAGGCGCTCGTGGACCACAAGCAGCTAACGTAGTTAAACTATAATTTAAGTTTAAACGATGATACCACCGGTTTTCCGGTGGTTTTTTTATTTTGCCTAATACTTTTTTCAAACGATAAATTTGATTGATTAAAAAGTTAGAATGACTTGTTTAGGGAGAAAATTTTTGGGTCAAAAAATGACAGTGGTAATACTTATGATTGAAGAAAAACGGGAATTATTCCCAAGTTCTTTGAATTGCGCTTTCTTTTGGAGGTATATCAAGTTTTCAGAAAAAAACCAAATAATACCTAAAAAATATGTGAAAATTCAATTGGTTTTTATAGAAATTTTATAAAAATTATGATAAATTTTAAAGGTAAAGAATGCTACGAAATTCACTAAAAAATGGATAGTAAACAATTTGGGAATAGACTAGCATAAAATTACATTGTACATTTACAATTGAATATTTAGAAAGGAAGGAAGAATGTATGAATAAGAAATTACGATCTTTGTTTCAAATCATTGTTCTTTGTTTAGGGATCTTTATCCAACCCTTCGTTGCTCTTACTAAAGTGCACGCCACAGAGTATAATGATGTCATCACTAGTGTTGGTGTGAAAAACAGCTCTGGTGGGGATTTGAATCAAGGATTAGATATTTGGCAAGATTTTCGTCTTACTGCGACTTTCCAACTGCCAGATAACAAAGTGCATGAAGGAGATACGACAACTCTAAGTTTACCATCTGAGATTGCGTTTTCGAATTCGTCAAATATTGAACTTCGAGACGGATCTGGTAACCTTGTAGCTACAGGACAATTAGATGCGGCTAACAAAACAATTACTATACGGTACACTAACTATGTTGAGAACAAGTCTGGTGTTCGTGGAGAGTTTTTTGTTTACGTACGTGTTGATCACAGTGTAGTGAGTCAAGAAAAAAATATCGATGTTAAGGTTACTGTTGGAAGTAAAGTTTTAGTTGCTGGGAGAGTGCGCTATAATGGGCCTCCAAAAAGATATGACTCTAAGATTGAAAAGAGTTCATTTCAACAGGCAGGAGATCCAGATAATGTAATTCGTTACAATATTACGGTTAACCGTAATATGGCCAACTATAGTAACGTAACAATTACGGATAAATTCACTTCTCCAAACATTTCATTTTTACCAGATACTTTCAAAATCTATAAAGTAGATTGGGTGTGGAATAATGGAGATTGGACCTACCAAAATCTTCGTGATATGACTAGTACGTTGAAACCTAAATTGGTGCCAAATGCGAATGGAGATGGATTTACTCTTCCGTTAGGAGATACCAATGGTTTTGGATATATGATTGAGTATCAAGCTAAAGCCAACTATGATTTAGTCGATCGAGAAATTATTACGAATACTGCAAATATGATTTATAATGGCGGACAAACTGAACAGTCTACAAGTTCTCGTGCGTATCAAATTGCAGGAGGGGTTGCAGAAGGGTATGTTTTCACGATTAACATTCATAAAGTAGATGAAGCTGGACAACCTTTAGAAGGTGCTAAATTCGAAGTAGTTCGTGATCGTAACCAAGCTGTTGTAGGAACACTTACTACAGGACCAGATGGAAATGCTAGTGTAAATCAATTATTACGTGACAATTATACGATTCGTGAGATTGAAGCTCCTGCAGGGTATGATAAGTTAACTACGGAGATTAAAATTAATCCAACTGATTTTGGAACGGATAAAGCTGTAACGCGCGAAGTCCAAAATAGAAAGACTCCTCCAAGTACGAAGAAAATTACTTTCAGTAAAGTAAACTTAGGCGGAACTGAAATTGCGGATTCTAAAATCAAAATCTTCAAAGGTGAAACTGCAGAAGGCAATCCAGTACAAAGCTGGACATCAGAAGCAGGAAAATCTAAGGAATTAGATTTAGAGCCTGGAACATACACATTCCACGAAGAAGCAGCGCCAACAGGATATCTTAAAGTAACGGATATTACTTTCACAGTTAACAGCGATGGAACAGTGACGGTAACGAAAGTTGGCGAGAAAGATTCTAAAGGTGAAGATAATAAAGTAGAAGCTAAAGGTTCAACACTTAAAATCACTGACAAAGACGATGACCTTCCACGTAAGATTACTTTCAGTAAAGTAAACTTAGGCGGAACTGAAATTGCGGATGCTAAAATTCAAATCTTCAAAGGCGAAACTGCAGAAGGCAATCCAGTACAAAGCTGGACATCAGAAGCAGGAAAAACTAAGGAATTAGATTTAGCACCTGGAACATATACATTCCATGAAGAAGCAGCGCCAACAGGATATCTTAAAGTGACAGACATTACGTTCACAGTAAACCATGATGGAACAGTGACGGTAACGAAAGTCGGCGAGAAAGATTCTAAAGGTGAAGATAATAAAGTAGTAGCCAACGGCTCAACACTTAAAGTGACTGACAAAGATGATGACCTTCCACGTAAGATTACATTCAGTAAAGTAAACTTAGGCGGAACAGAAATCGCAGACGCTAAAATTAAGATCTTCAAAGGCGAAACTGCAGAAGGTAACCCAGTACAAAGCTGGACATCAGAAGCAGGAAAAACTAAGGAATTAGATTTAGCAC
>CAUPXN010000039.1:0-11969 GCA_963515505.1 uncultured Streptococcus sp. | reverse complement strand
GCTTTCTTACGTATCGATAAGACAGCTCCATGGTTATTCAAAGCTATTACTTACTTAGCTGACTTAAGCTCACCACTTGCATGGTTAGCAATCGGTATCACTTTAGGAAACATTTCTTTAGGTGAAGCTGTTAAAGATAAGATGGTTTGGTACTACTGCGTTGTTAAATTAATCTTAGTTCCTGCAGTATTCGTTGCAGTGATCTTTGCAGTAAGCCCATTCTTACCAATGGCTCCTGAAGCTTCAAAAGGTATTCTTATTATGTTAGCTACACCACCAGCAACAGTTGCAGTGGCTTACGCTATCAAATACGATAAAGAAGCAGCACTTGCAAGTAATGCTTCATTACTAGGAACTGTATTAGCAGTATTCGCAATTGTCTTCTGGATTGTTGTTGGATCTGTCATTTTCCCTGGAGTAGGTTAAACCAAAAAAAGTAGATCGAATTTCGGTCTACTTTTCAATTTATATAAAATGGAGGATTTAAAATGAAAGTTTTAGCATATGGTGTTCGTGAAGTTGAATTACCAATTTTCGAACAAGTAAACAAAAAATTTGGATACGAATTAACATGTATTCCAGAATACTTAAATTCTGAAGAAACTGCTCGCAAAGCAGAAGGTTTCAAAGCTGTTATCTTACGTGGTAACTGCTGGGCAAACAAAGAAACTTTAGATATCTACAAAGAATTAGGAGTAGAGTACGTATTAACTCGTACTGTTGGTGTAAACCACATCGATGCTGAATACGCAAAATCATTAGGAATGAAATTAGGTTACGTTCCTTTCTATTCTCCAAACGCAATTAGTGAATTAGCTGTAACATTAGCAATGACATTATTACGTAACGTTGCTTACACTGCAGCAAAAACAAGCCAACAAGATTTCACTGTAGACACTCAAATGTTTGCTAAAGAAATCCGTAATTGTACTGTTGGGGTTGTTGGTATCGGACGTATCGGTTTAACAACTGCAACATTATTCAAAGGTTTAGGCGCTAACGTATTAGCTTACGATGCTTTCCCTAAAGAAGGCGTTGACCACATCTGTACTCAAGTACCTTTAGATGAGTTATTAGCTAAATCAGACGTGATTTCAATTCACGCTCCATACATTCCAGCAAACGGAAAAGTAATCACTAAAGAATTCATCAGCAAAATGAAACCAGGTGCTATCTTAGTAAACACTGCTCGTGGTGAATTACAAGATATCGATGCAATTATCGAAGCTTTAGAATCTGGTCACTTACGTGGTGTTGGTTTAGATGTATTAGAAGGAGAAAGCGAAGTATTCTTCAAAGATTTACGTGGTCAAGAAATCGCAAATCCAGCTATCCGTAAATTAGTTGAATTATACCCACGTGTATTATTAACACCTCATATGGGTAGTTACACTGATGAAGCAGTATTAAACATGGTTGAAACAAGTTTTGAAAACTTAAAAGAATATGTTGAAACTGGTTCATGCAAAAATGACATTCAATGCTAATTGAAAGCAAACGAAAAAAATCTCTTAGAGCAATCTAAGAGATTTTTTTGCGTTTAATTATAAATATTTGAATACAGCTAGAAACATAAAAATCGCTCCAGCTAGTACAAAGAGATGCCAAACGACATGATAGAAATTATGATATTTACGCTTGTAGAAAATTGTTCCTAGAGAGTAGCTTAATCCACCAAGGAAGAGGTATAAAATACCGCCCCAGCCCATGCTTTCATATAAAGGTTTCAAGGTGAAAATGGATACCCAACCCATTGCTAAATAAAGAAAGACAGATATTTTTGAGAACTTCTCTAAGAAGAAGGCTTCAATGATGACGCCCCCAATTGCGAAGACCCAGATAGCAATACAGAAGATGAAGCCTTGTTGGCCTCCAATTCCAATCAAGCAAAATGGGGTATAAGTTCCAGCGATTAATAAGTAAATCGAAGAGTGATCGATTCGTTGGAAAACTTTTGCTGCCTTTGTGAACTTGAAGCTATGATAAAGTGTAGAAGCTAAAAATAAAAGAATTAGCGACGCGCCGTAAACACTAAACGCTATAATTTGTGTGGTATTATTTACCGCTACGGCTTTCATTAAAAGTAATACGAGAGCGGTAATTGCTAGAGCAACACCGATACCATGCGTCACGGCATTTAACACTTCACCTATAATCTCAGATTTTATGGATTGAGCTTTTCGTTCTTTTCTTAAAGTAGATGCTTTCATCGCAACACGCTCCTTTCGATAACTCTCATTATAGAAGGCAAAACATCTTTTGTCCAACAGACTTTCTAGGACTTTTTTGTGAAATTGACGTACGTTCGTTGTTAAGAAAGGCTTAAATAGGCGGTTTTAAGTTTCCATTACTTGTGTTTTATAGTAGAATAGTACATATATCAATAACGGGGTTTCCCACAAAAGGAGAATAAAAAATGAGTGTTCATATTAATGCTAAAAAAGGCCAAGTTGCTGAATCAGTTTTAATGCCAGGAGATCCATTACGTGCAAAATTTATTGCTGAACATTATTTAACAGAAGTAGAACAATACAATGCAGTCCGTAACATGTTTGGTTACACTGGTTTGTATAAAGGTCAACGTGTATCTGTTCAAGGTAGTGGGATGGGGATTCCATCTATTATGATTTATGCCAATGAATTATTCACTGAGTTTGGCGCAGAACGCATCATCCGTATCGGTTCTGCCGGCGGTATGCAAGAAGATGTTAAAGTTCGTGATATTGTTTTAGCACAAGGAGCTACAACAGATTCATCAATTTTCAACAACATTTTCCAAAACCAAGTAACTTTCGCTCCAATCGCAAGCTTTAACTTATTAGATAAAGCGTATCATTTAGCAAAAGACCGTGGTGTTGGCGTTCACGTAGGGAACGTATTGTCTTCTGACCGTTTCTATAACGCTGAATTAGACAAGAAGAAATTAATGGATTACGGAATGCTTTGTGTGGAAATGGAAGCTGCAGGATTGTATGCTTTAGCGGCTCAACACAAAAAAGAAGCATTAGCAATTCTTACAATTAGTGACCACCTATTAACAGGTGAAGAAACAACTGCACAAGAACGTGAACAAACATTTAACGATATGATGGAAATCGCGTTAGAAACTGTACGTGCATAAATTTTGAAGTAGAAAGAAGGAACCCGAATGGGAAATAATCCAAAACCTCAAGGCGCTGTTCAAAACGGTCTTGAGTCGAAAAAAGTTTCCGTTTGGATATTATTTTTAGCAGTATTATTAACGGGAGTATTTACTTATTTTGGTACGAGCTATGCTGCTCGAACTTCACAAAATCAAGTTGCTCAATCTGAGACGTCGAAGGATTCAAATGGTGACACTGCCAAATCAAGTGACACACTTACAAATGAAGAATTAAAAAAACTAGAACTTGTATATGACACACTTGTGAACGGTTATGTTGATAAAAATATTAGCAAAGATGATCTTATCAACGGAGCCTTAAAAGGAATGGCAGAGGCGACAGGTGATCCATATACGAACTATTTAGTGAACGATGAAACTGCTGCTATCGATGAAACAATGACAGGTTCGTTTGGTGGAATCGGTGCGGAATTACGTACTGAAAATAACCGTGTGATTATTAGTAATACTCGTGAAGGGACACCAGCTCAAAAGATTGGTCTTCAAGAAAATGACGCTATTCTTAAAGTGAATGGTGAAGATATGGAAGGCAAGAGCATCTCTTATGTTGTTTCTAAAGTCCGTGGGGAAGTTGGAACAGATGTAACCCTAACAATCCAACGTGGCACACAGGAGCTAGAAGTGAAGATTACTCGAGCTAAAATTGCTATTGAAACGGTTAAAGGAACTGTGGATTCAAGCGATGCGACAATCGGTCACGTTCAAATCAACTCATTTGCTAAAAACACTGCAAAAGAAGTTGAAAAAGCTGTAACAGATTTACGCGAAAAAGGCGTTAAGAAATTTATCTTCGACGTTCGTTATAATCCTGGTGGCTTATTAGATCAAGCGATTATGATTGCGAATATGTTCGTTGATGAAGGTAAGACTATTCTTAATGTTGAAAATCGTGATGGACAAATCAAGTCATACAAAGCTTCTAAAGACTATGGTACGTTCAAGATTACTGAACCATACGTATTACTTATAAATGAAGGAAGTGCTTCTGCTTCTGAAATTTTAGCCGCAGCCTTGAAAGAGTCTGCAGATGCAAAATTAATCGGTAAGAAGACTTATGGTAAAGGTACCGTTCAATCTGTAATTGAAGTTGGCGATAACGCTGAATTGAAATACACGATAGCAAAATGGTTAACACCAAACAAAACGTGGATTCATAAAACAGGTATCGAACCAACAGAAGAAGTATCAATGCCAGATTATTACAACATCACGATCATCGACACACGTGAAGTTGTAAAAGAAGGCGCTGTGTCTGATAATGTGAAAACAATTGAAACAATCCTTAAAGGGTTAGGATACGACGTTACTGCGGATGGATATTTTGATAGTAAAACAACTGAAGCTGTAAAAGAATTCCAAAAATCAAAAGGTTTATCTGAAACTGGCGAAGTGGATGAGAAGACTGGTACAGCATTAATGAGTGCGATTCGTGATGCATTGAAAGCAAACGATACTCAATACAAAGCCGCTGTAAAAGCTTTACAATAATAAAGGAGGATGGGAATGTACGAAGAAAACCAAGTGGAAAATTCGACCCTGTCTTCCATTGAAGAGAGATTAAACTCTCGTAAGGATAAAGGGAATGAACCTAAGAAAAAACATCCGATTTTAGAAGAGATTCTTAGTTGGATTTGGTCTATTGCCGTTGCTAGTGTCATTATGGCGATTCTCTACTTCTTTGTAGGACGTCCATTCACTGTGAGTGGACAATCAATGTATCCAACACTTCATAATGGAGATCATATGATTATGTCAAAAATTGGCGGTATTAACCGTTTTGACGTGGTTGTATTGCAAGCTCCGGACGAAGATAAGGAATACATTAAACGAGTTGTCGGAATGCCTGGTGATACGGTTGAAGTGAAAAATGGTGTTCTATATATTAACGGAAAAGAAGTGGAGCAACCATTTATTAACACGAATAACGATAAGAAGACAGTCTTCATCGATGATTTTACATTGAAAGAGTTGACTGGAGAGGACAAGGTTCCTGAAGGGAAATACTTTGTCATGGGAGACAATCGAGGCGTTTCAAAAGATAGTCGAATGATTGGATTTATTGATAAGTCTGCCATCGAAGGGAAAGCTGTATTTACAGTATGGCCGCTTAACCGTATCGGCGGATTAAAAGACTATTCATATTTATATCAATAGAGAGTAAAGAGGCAGATTTCTGTCTCTTTTTCTTTTGCTTGTAGAATAACTATGGTTAGAAAACGATTTCATTATTGTTGACTTTCTATCGAAATATGCGTAAAATAGAAAGGTACATTTTTAAAGGAGGAAGAGTATGGATCAAATTTTTGTGCGTTCATTTGACGCGATGTTAGAGTTAAGACATTTTACGTCAATTATCCTCGCATGTATTTGCGGACTGTTAATTGGATACGAACGAAAAGCCAGAAATAAACAAGCCGGTGTTAAAACTCACGTTATTGTTTGTTTAACTTCCGCCTTGATGATGATTATTTCCAAAGAAGCGTTTCTTGATACTCATGACTTTGATTCAACACGTGTCGCAGCACAAATCGTTAGTGGTATTTCCTTCATAGGTGGGGGAATTATCTTCATGCGTGACAAGAAAATTAGTGGATTAACAACTGCAGCTGGTATTTGGGCGACCTCCGGTATCGGTATGGCGATTGGTGGAGGATTATGGTTCTTTGGCGTCGTATGTAGCGTGTTCGTTATGTTGATTCAATGGCTAACACATGATTTTACAAAACAACATCAAATCTACCAAGCAAGCATCAATGGGACGGTAGGTGATATCTCGCTCGTTCATGATATTTATCAATACTGTGATTTAAAACAATATCAAATTGCGAATGTTGATGTAAAAGATATCGGCGGTAAATACGAAATTAACATTCAGATTGAAAATGACAAACAAATTTCGATTGATGATATTGAAGCAACCATCAGGGAGCGACATATCGACTTCAAGATTAAGAAAGTGAAGTTCAAGTCGTCAGAAAACAATCCTCAATAGTAAAGATGAGACTGAAGCAATTCAGTCTCTTTTAATTTACCTAGGTGGATTGCTATTCTATTTCTAAACTGTTAAACTAATGATATATATTGTGTGTAAATTTTACACTTAAGGAGACTTGTATGATGAATAGAGAAGAAGTCGTTGCATTACAACACCAACGTTATGCTACTAAAAAATTTGATCCAGCTCGTCGCATTTCTGATGAAGATTGGGCAGCACTTGTGGAAGTAGGTAGATTGGCTCCTTCTTCACTTGGATTTGAACCTTGGAAAATGCTTTTATTAAATAACAAAGAAATGAAGCAAGATTTAAAATCAATGGCTTGGGGCGCTGTTTCAATGCTTGATGGTGCTAGTCATTTTGTGATATATCTAGCTCGTAAAGGCGTGAACTATGAAACTCCTTATATCGAAAAATTAATGCAAGAAGTAAGACATCGAAGTTATGATCCCGATTCTGCATATGCCCACCGTATTAAGAGTTTCCAAGAAAGTGATGCCAAGCTGAATGATGAGCGTTCACTCTTTGACTGGGCAAGTAAACAAACGTATATACAAATGACAAATATGATGAATGCGGCAGTTCTAATGGGGATGGATTCATGTCCAATCGAAGGATTCGATAAAGATAAAGTAGAAGCTTATTTAGAAGAAAAAGGCGTTCTGGATACATCAGAATTTGGAGTTTCTGTTATGTGTGCTTTTGGTTATAGAGATGAAGAGATTAAACCAAAAGTTCGTTGGAATACAGAAAGTATTTACGAAGTAATCGACTAAAATTTTTGCATATAAATGAAATCTCAGTACAATGATGAGGAATCGTTGTTGTACTGAGATTTTTCGTTATAGGGATGAGGAAGAGAACGGAAAAAAGAATGAAAACATGGTATAATATTTGATGGTTCTATATGAATGATTTATTAAAGATTAAATAGAAAGGATTCGAAATTTATGGCAACAATTCAATGGTTTCCAGGGCATATGGCTAAAGCGCGTAGGGAAGCAACAGAAAAATTAAAACTCGTCGATGTTGTGATTGAAATGGTAGATGCTCGTATTCCAGAATCAAGTCGCAATCCCATTATCGAAGAAATTAAAGGACAAAAGAAACAATTAATCTTATTAAACAAAGTCGATTTAGCCGACCCATCCCAAACAAAACGGTGGAATGACTACTTCACAAGCCAAGGGGTCAAAGTACTTTCAACAGAAGCAAAAGATGGAAAAGGAATTAAACAAGTAAAAGCAGCGATTAAGGAATTAATGGCACCTGTATTTGAAAAGAATCTGGAAAAAGGAATTCGCCCAAGACCTATCCGATTAATGGTGCTAGGGATTCCAAACGTTGGAAAATCAACTTTCATCAATCGCATGATTAATAAGAATCAGGCAGAAACAGCCAACCGTCCTGGAGTAACAAAGGGACAACGCTGGTTGAAAATCGGTAATGATTTCGAGTTGTTAGATACTCCGGGTATTTTATGGCCAAAGTTTGAAAGTGAGGAAGTTGGAAATAAATTAGCACTGACTGGTGCTATTAAAGACGCACTCCTTCATATGGATGATATTGCACTCTTTGCTCTCAGTCAGTTTACATTAGATTATCCAGCGTATTTAAAGAAGGCGTATCGCTTAACGGATAATGATTTGGAACTTTCAAATGTCGATTTACTGATGTTAATTACTAAAAATTTAGGTTTTAAAGATGATTATGAGAAGGCGAGTGAACGAATTGTATTTGATATTCGTTCTGGTAAATTAGGTCGTTATACACTAGACCAAGCGCCAGTATCTTTAACGGAGGATGCATAATGGAAAAACGTTCAATTAAAGAAGTTAAATTACTTCTAGAAGAGATTCAAACATTGTTAGATGAACGTTTAACAGAACTTCGAAGTGACGAACGTAAAGGTGTTCAAGATTTAATTGACAAATTCGAACGTCAATACGCCAAAAAAGCAGAGCGTGCTGCTCACTTTGAGGAAATGCAAAGTTTTGAACGTGCAGCTAAACAAAAAGGCTACAAAATGATTGCAGGAATTGATGAAGTGGGTCGCGGTCCACTTGCAGGTCCAGTGGTGGCAGCTGCTGTCATTCTTCCTGAAGGAATGGAAGATATTGGTCTCGATGATTCTAAGAAATTAAGCGCCAAGAAGCGTGCTGAGATTTTTGAAATCATTAAAGAACAAGCCGTTGCGATTGGTATCGGAATTGTAGATGCATTTACAATCGACAAGATTAATATTTACGAAGCTAGTAAAGTGGCAATGAAGCGAGCGATTGAATTGTTGCCTGAACAACCTGACTATTTATTAATCGACGCAATGAAACTTGAAACAGGAATTCCAGAAGAAGGAATCATTAAAGGAGATGCGAAGAGCATTTCTATTGCTGCAGCAAGTATTGTTGCAAAAGAGGTTCGTGATCAAATGATGAAGGATTACGAACAGTTGTATCCTGGTTACGGGTTTGCGCAAAATGCTGGTTATGGTACGAAAGCTCATCTTGAAGGTCTTGAAAAATTAGGTCCAACACCGATTCACCGCATGACTTTTGCACCAGTCAAAGATTATCAATAAAAACCAAAACAGAACTCTTTCTCGTAAATAGTATTGAAAGACTATTTCGAGAGGGAGTTTTTTTATGATTTGGACAAAACGTAGATTACTGATAGCTGTTGCAATGAGTGATACTTTAACCAGTAAGCAATTTTATGAATTATTTATTCGGCTGGAAGAAGATATGTCTCTAAACGAATCCTTTGTTTTAGGGGATTTAAAGTATTCATTACCTGAAGAAACAAATAAGTGGATAGAGTCAATGGATTGGGATTCAGAAATAAAAAGATTACAGGAGAAAAAAGTTAAAATTTTAACGATTTTGGATGGCGCGTATCCACAAAGGTTGAAAGAGATATACTTACCTCCTATTGTATTATTTTATAGAGGAAACTTGTCGCTCATCAATCAGAGAGCAGTTGCTATTGTAGGTTCAAGAGATCATTCTAAATATGCAAAAGAATGTATTCATGAATTAATTCCAACCATCGTTAATGATGGTATTGTAGTTGTCAGTGGATTAGCTCGAGGTGTGGATACTTTAGCTCATGAAGAGGCCCTCAAGACTAACGGGAATACTATTGCAGTTATTGGAAGTGGATTAGACGTGATTTATCCTCCAGAAAACGCAAATCTATACAGTATGATTGCAAATAAAGGGTTACTTCTTTCTGAATATCCGCTAATGAGTCGGCCAATAAAATTCCATTTTCCATACCGTAATCGCATCATCGCTGGACTAAGTCATGGAGTGTGTGTGATAGAAGCGAAAGAGAAAAGCGGAAGTCTCATAACCGCAAACTTAGCATTAAGTGAAAATAGAGAAGTATTTGCCGTTCCAGGGAACATTTTTTCGACCCATTCAAAGGGAACCAATAGCTTGATTGAAGCAGGAGCGTGTCTAGTTTCCAGCGGTGAAACAATCTCTAAGAATCTTAAATATTTTCCTTAAAAACACAATCTAACAGTTTAAGAGATTGTTTCGTTGCCTTGACAAAAAGAATGTGTTTAGATATGATGACAAAAGATAATTTAAGCAATCTCACTATTCTCAGGCTTTCTTAGCTTGAGAGAACTGTTAGATAGAGTGGATTAGGGAAGGAGCCATTTAATGGTGAAGCAAAATCTAGTAATTGTAGAGTCTCCTGCAAAAGCTAAAACCATTGAACGCTATTTAGGGAAAAACTTTAAAGTAGTTGCTAGTAAAGGGCACTTACGTGATTTGCCTAAAAGCAAAATGGGCGTAGATATTGAACATAATTATGAACCTCATTATATTTCAATTCGTGGGAAAGGTGATTTAATCAAATCACTTAAAAAAGAAGCAGCAAAAGCAGATGCTGTCTATCTCGCGAGTGACCCGGATAGAGAAGGAGAAGCTATTTCTTGGCATTTAGCTCATTTATTAGGACTTGATTTAAACGCACCTATTCGTGTGGAATTTAATGAGATTACAAAAGATGCAATTAAAGAAGCATTCAAGAATCCTAGAAAGATTGATATGGACTTAGTGGACGCGCAACAAGCACGTCGTATTTTAGACCGTCTTGTGGGTTATACTTTATCACCTATTTTATGGAAGAAAGTGAAAAAAGGACTCAGTGCAGGGCGTGTTCAAAGTATCGCTGTGAAATTAATTATTGATCGCGAAAACGAAATTAAAGCATTCGTTCCAGAAGAATACTGGACACTTGAAGGTCAATTCAAGAAAGAAAAGAAAGCTTTCACGGCCAATTACTATGGAACTACAGCTGAGAAAGCCGCTTTAGAAAAAGAAGCGACTGTAAAATCAGTAATGGCAGAACTTTCTGAGAAGAAACCATTCAAGGTTACTAAAGTGACGAAGAAAGAACGTCGTCGCAATCCTGCAGCACCATTTACAACAAGTAGTTTGCAACAAGATGCGTCAAATCGCTTAAACTTCAGAACTCGTAAAACGATGATGGTTGCCCAACAACTTTATGAAGGGGTATCACTTGGACGTAGTGGTTCTGTCGGTTTAATTACGTATATGCGTACAGACTCTACTCGTATCTCAGCATCTGCTCAAAATGAGGCATCTGAGTTCATTGAGAAAGAGTTTGGTAAAGAATACTGTCTTGCTACTAAACGCGCTGTAAAGAACGCTGAGGGAGCTCAGGACGCGCACGAAGCAATCCGTCCGTCATCTGTTTTACGTACACCAGATTCAATCGCAAGTTATTTAACTAAAGATCAATTGAAATTGTACACATTAATTTGGTCACGATTCGTTGCTAGTCAAATGACGGCTGCGGTTTATGACACTGTACAAGTGGACTTAGAACAAAATAACCATGTGTTTAAGGCAAATGGTTCTACAATTAAATTTGCTGGATATCAAAAGGTATATCAAGATAATGCAGATGCGAAAAAAGGAAATGTACTTCCTGAAATGCAAGTTGGGGATGAAGTTCAATTAGCTAAACTAAATCCTGAACAACATTTCACGCAACCACCTGCACGTTATTCTGAAGCGACTTTAATTAAAACCTTAGAAGAAATCGGTGTTGGTCGTCCATCAACATACGCACCAACAATTGAAACAATCCAAAAACGTTATTACGTTAAACTAGTTTCTAAGCGTTTTGAACCAACAGAACTTGGTTATGTAGTACATCAAATCATTGAACAATATTTCCCAAATATTGTCGATACTCATTTCACAGCTTCAATGGAAGATAATCTCGACCTTGTTGAAGAAGGGAAAGAAGAGTGGGTACAAGTCATTGATAAGTTCTACCAACCATTCAAGGTTGAAGTGGATAAAGCAGAAGTTGAAATCGAGAAAGTTCAAATTAAAGATGAACCAGCTGGATTTAACTGTGAAAAATGTGGACATCCAATGGTTATTAAATTAGGTCGTTTTGGTAAATTCTACGCTTGTAGTAATTTCCCAGAATGTCATCATACGCAAGCAATCGTGAAAGATATCGGTATTACTTGCCCAACATGTGGTAAAGGGAAAGTTATCGAACGTAAGTCGAAGAAAAACCGTATCTTCTATGGCTGTGATCGTTACCCTGAATGCGAATTTGTATCATGGGATAAACCAATCGGACGTAATTGTCCTAAATGTGACCACTACTTAGTAGAGAAAAAAGGACGCGGCGGAAAACAAATTGCATGTAGCAATTGCGATTATAAAGAAGCTGTTCAAAAATAAAGATAAAGAGCACTTAGAGAAATCTGAAGTGCACCCCAAAAGTTAGACAGAAAATCTAACTTTTGGGGTG
>CAUPXN010000038.1:0-12013 GCA_963515505.1 uncultured Streptococcus sp. | reverse complement strand
ATTGGTTCTGTAATACCAGTGATGAATGAAGTTAATGCAACCCCGAAGAATAAACCAGCGTATTTTTTACGACGATCTTTTGGTACACAGTGATACATTGCTAAGCAGGCTGCTGGAAGACCGAACATCATTGTTGAGAAACGACCAGCGAAGAAACGAGTTCCTTCAGTAAATAAACCTACGTGATTTGGATCTGCTAATTGAGCAAAGAAGATTTTTTGAGCCCCAGCAATTGTTTGACCAGCTACGACTTCCACTCCACCTAATTCTGTATACCAGAACATTGGATAAATCATATGGTGTAATCCGACTGCACCACATAGACGCATTAAGAATCCATATAAGAATGTACCAATAGGACCCGCTTGTGAGATATATCCACCAGTTGACACTAATAATTGTTGGAATGGTGGCCATACTAAGAAGAAGATAGCCCCAACAAAGATAGAAGCAAATGAAGTTACGATTGGAACAAAACGGCTACCACCGAAGAATCCAAGTACTTGTGGTAATTGAATATTGTTGTAGCGGTTATGTAACCAAACAGCGATTGCCCCTACTACGATAGCTCCGATAACCCCAGTATCAATAGAAGCATCTTTACCCATGTATAATCCTACAAGAGCTTTAATTGTAGCAGTCATTACTAAGTAACCAGTAACCCCAGCAAGTGCTGCAGTTCCTTTGTCACGTTTTGCTAAACCGATACAGAGACCCATACAGAGAAGAAGTGATAGATTTGCAAAGATAACTTCCCCTGCTTGGCTCATTACTTTAAAGATGGCTTGTAATACGTCGTTATTTAATACAGGGTATGTGGCCACAGTTACCGGGTTGGATAAAGCTCCACCAATCCCTAATAACAAACCAGCTGCCGGTAAAATGGCAATCGGCAACATAAAGGCCTTCCCAATTTTTTGTAAAAATTTAAACATGTGGTTTTCCCCCTTAAACTATAAATCAGTGATGTTTAATCTTTTTCTACTTGTTGAATTGCATCAACAAATTTTTTCGTGATGAGTTGTGGACGAGTAATCGCTGAACCTACAACGACACTATACGCACCTAACTCAAGCACACGTTTTACCTTTTCAGGTGTATCGATATTGCCTTCTGCAATAAGTGGGTGTTTGATTCGTGCTAACACTGTTCTCAAGATTTCAAAATCATTTTCTTCAATTTTGTCGCCTTTACTTTGTTTGGTATATCCTACTAAAGTACTTCCGATAAAATCAAAGCCTAGTTCATCAGCATGAATCATTTCTTCTACCGTTGAACAGTCTGCCATCAGTAGTTGTTCTGGATATTTCGCTCTGATTTCATGGTAGAAATCATCGAGCGTTTGTCCATTTGGTCGAGTAGATGTAGTAGCATCCAGAGCAATAATCTCTGGTTTCACCGTCATCAATTCGTCAATTTCTTTCATCGTAGCGGTAATAAAGACGTCGGCATCATCATAATCACGTTTAATAATTCCAATAACTGGTAAATCGACAGCCTCTTTAATCGCTTTGATGTCAATCACTGAATTGGCACGAATTCCTTTCGCTCCTCCTTCCTGTGCAGCAACTGCCATACGAGCCATAATATAATCACTATGTAATGGTTCATGCGGCAATGCTTGGCATGATACAATTAATTGACCTTGTAATCTCATAAACAGCCTCCTTCTATTTTTAGTAAAACCCTTACATTTTTAGTATACCTACCTCAGAAAACATTTTCAACATCGCAATCATTTTTAGTAACTACTTTCAGAATAAGGCATAAAATATAACTCCATCAACCCTTTATCGAAATTACTTTCATCAAAAAAGCCACTCTTGCAAGAACAAGAATGGCTTTTCGTTACATTTTAATCAATTGATGTTTGAACGCGTAAATCGTTGCTTGCGTTCTATCTTCTACTTCTAATTTCGAGAGAATATTTGAGACGTGAGTTTTCACTGTCTTTAATGTGATAAACAACTCGTCGGCGATTTCCTGGTTCGATTTTCCTTGAGCGATTAAGAGTAACACTTCTAATTCACGCTGTGTTAAATCTTCATGCAAGAAATGTTGCTGCTTCATTTGGATACGATTCACGAGTTTATCCGTTACTTGCGGTTCAAATACCCCATCCCCTTGATAAGTATCTCGAATGGCTTTTGCGATTTGAGAAGCAGAAGCCGTCTTTAAGATATAGCTCTTTGCTCCGGCGTTAATAGCAGGAAAGACTTTTTCATCATCAATAAAGCTTGTTAGGATGATGATTTTTGCTTGAGGCCACTTTTCAAGAATTTCTTTTGTCGCTTCAATCCCATCCATCTCTGGCATCACAAGGTCCATTAGAATAATATCTGGTTTTAAAGACAGTGCTTTTTCAACACCTTCTCGGCCATTCTTGGCTTCATCCATCACTTCGATGTCATCTTGCATCGATAGATACGAAGAAACGCCTAGTCGTACCATTTCGTGATCGTCTACTAGTAATACATTAATCATTGTTCATCCTCCATGTGACGACTGAGCGGAATCTTGATTTCAATTGTCGTTCCTTGATTTGGGAAGCTGACAATTCTCACCTGTCCACCGAGCCCTTGCACTCTTTCTTTCATATTATTAATTCCATAGCTTCCTGGAAGAATTTCCTCGCTATTAAATCCAACCCCATTATCCTCTATCTTAAAGAGAACCGTGGAGTCAAGTTGTCGTAAATACACTTCCAGTGTCGTTGCGTGTGAATGACGCAATGTATTCGATAAAAGTTCTTGAGCGATTCTGAAGAGATGATCTTCGACGCCCTCAGGAAGTTTCACATCTTCGATATCCCAATGAATCTTCATTTGTACTTTCGTTTGTAATTCGACGAGTAATCCTTCGATACCAGATTTCAAGGATTTGCTTTCCAGTGAAATCGGACGTAGGTGAAGAAGCAATGCGCGCATCTCCGATTGTGCTTGAGAGAGAACATGTTCAATCATCTTCAATTGTTTTTGTTCTTTCTCATCAAACTTGTCGGCACGTTCGTTTAATGCAGAAATCATCATCATCGCCGCAAACAACTGCTGGCTCACAGAATCATGTAATTCGCGAGCGATACGGCGTCGTTCTTCTTGAATCACTTGTTCTTTTGTTTCAGTCCCTAAGAACTGTGGCTTGCTACCTAATTGCTGTAATTCTAATGATAATTTTTCTAATCGTTCTGAAAGTGCAGCAGTTTGTTCGTAAAAATCATTTAAATCCACAACTGTTGCTTCCATGATCCAATTCGGGCTATCTTCTTCTTTTACAAGTCTATGCTTGGCCTTTTGAATCATGAGTAACTGCTCACCGATTTTACGCTCAGCTTGACGATTTAAAATCAACATCGCCGTAGCTGTCACAAAACCAAAGAATAAAATCAATAATAGAAACAGTGTAATCGTCCCAAGAATCTCTTGAATACTTAGCGTCTCTACTATTTCATAGCGAATCCATCTGCGGAATAGGAATAGGAAAACAGTACTAACAAAACTGTAAACCGCTGAATAAAGCATCCAGCTTTTAACGAGGCGTTGCTTCATGCTTCAATCACCTCAATTTTCCCAGCGACAATCGTTGTATAAATCTTAATCTTCTTCGTGCTGCGATTGTATCCTGAACTATATAACTGAATAGATTCATTACTTAAGGCGTATGTTTGTCCCTCAAATTCCACTTGACCGCCAAATGCATGATGGTGAATCATCACACCGACTCCGTACGGTACTAGAATTCGAACACGGCCAAATCCTTTTCGAATGACGATCACATTTTCCTTGGCAGGTAGAATCGTATTTCCTAAGTCGATAATGGTATCTCCTACAAGCTGCCCTGCATTGATATCATTCCACTCATACGGTTCATTCCCCACTTCTTGATTTCCAAACCAATCATAGCGATGGATTTCTCCAGGTGACAGTGTATCTTCGTGAGAGTCAACGAAAATATATTCTTGTCGGCCCTTTTTCGAAAACATTCCTGAGAAAGAAGCAATCGAGAAAGTATCTTTAGTAAAGAATAACAGAAGCAATGCCCCAATCATTCCAAGCCAAATACCAGCAGTTGATAGAAGCGGCAAAATGATAAAGAGCGCCCCAAAGCACATTCCACTATTTCTTAAAAATTTAACACGTCTAAAAACAATAAAACTGAACATTGTAATGGCGACCCCAATTGAAAAGAAGATGAAGAGGCCCAATTTTGAAGTCATTTCAATAGCGGAGACAATCACTCCGATTAATAGTACAATTTGCATTCGTTTCAGTTTATTCATCTTCTCACCTCCGTTACAGGTATTAGTATACCATCTTCTCACGTTCAATCCTATCATGAATTCAAAACTCATCCATCAGACTTAAGGATGAAATCCAACAAAAAAAGAGCTAGGACAATTCCTAGCTCTTCTTCGTTTCAAATGAATGGATTACGCAGATTGAATATCAATAATTCTGATTTTCATTTCTCCGCCTGGTGTTGGAATCACCACTTCTTCATTTAGTTTTTTACCAATAATTCCTTTGGCAATTGGAGAGTCATT
Source organism: uncultured Streptococcus sp. (assembly GCA_963515505.1). GTDB lineage: Bacteria > Bacillota > Bacilli > Lactobacillales > Aerococcaceae > Granulicatella. Next base: position 7,473 of record CAUPXN010000038.1, on the reverse strand, counting down.
TGAAATTTTACCTTCAACTGGGTTTGCTTCAGCACTACCCACGATTGTGTAAGTTTCTTCATCTCCATCTGGTAATTCGATAAACGTAATTTTTCTTCCTAGTGAAACAACATCTTTTTCTACATTGTTATCATCGATGATTTCCGCAAAACGAATCATTTTTTCTAACGTTGAAATACGTCCTTCTACGAAAGCTTGTTCATCTTTAGCTGATTCATATTCAGAGTTTTCAGATAAGTCACCGTAGCTACGAGCAATTTTAATACGCTCTACGATTTCTTTACGTTTAACGACTTTTAATTCTTCTAATTCTGCTTCAAGTTTTGCTTTTCCTTCAAGCGTCATTGGAAATACTTTTTCAGTCATACGATTCTCCCCTATATCGTTTTTTTAGATTATCTAAATCTGCAATGCTAAAACTTTAACATTTTATAACCGAGATTGCAAGTCTTATTTCAAATTTTAATTCGATTTTAAATATTTATCCCATAAAAAGCCCCTAGGATAAGCTTTCCTAGGGGTTAACAATTTAATTTAAATGAGATAAAATTGAAGCAATTTTCGTAGTCATTAAGTCAATCGCAACTGTATTTGAACCACCTTCTGGGATAATAATATCCGCAAATTTTTTCGTTGGTTCAATAAATTGGTGGTGCATAGGTTTTACAACGGACATATATTGGTTGATGATGGAATCGAGCGTTCTACCACGTTCTACCATGTCTCGTTTAATACGGCGAATAATACGAATATCATCGTCTGTATCCACATACACCTTGATGTCCATTAAATCACGTAACCGTTCATCTTCAAGAATTAAAATCCCTTCAATTAAGATGACATCTTTTGGTTCTTGATGGATGGTTTTATCACTTCTTGTATGATTTTCGTAATCATATACTGGTTCTTCAATCGATTCAAAATTGATTAATTTATTCATATGTTCAATTAATAAATCTGTATCGAATGCAAATGGATGGTCATAGTTTGTTTTTAAACGTTCTTCAAACGGCATATGACTTTGATCTTTATAATAGTAATCTTGATCAATTTTACAAATCGTTAAATCTGGAAAGTTCGCCAAAATTTTACGACTCACACTTGTTTTCCCACTCCCAGAACCACCTGTAACTCCAATGACGATTGGCTTTTTCTTTTCCATGACCTACTCCTTATTATCAATATACTTAGCTTTTAACTCTAAATGTTCCTCATACGTCTTCGCATAATAGATTTCTTTTGTCTTAATATCTGCTAGGAAGTATAAGTAGTCTGTTTTCTCTGGTTCTAATGCTGCGACGATTGCATCTTCACTTGGACTGTTATAAGGTCCAGGTCCTACGCCATAGTTTTGATATAAGTTATATGGAGAATCTACTTCTAAATCAGATAAAGAAAGAGCTTCTTTATGTTCGCCTAAAGCGTATTGAACAGATACGTCTGTTTGAAGCTTCATATTTTCTTTAATACGGTTATGGAATACACTAGAAATCTTTTTACGATCTTCTAATTTCGTTCCTTCTTTTTCAATTAAAGAAGCTAACGCCATAATTTCTTGTAAAGTATAGTCACTTGCTAAAATCTTATCGTAGTATTTCGACATGACTTCATCTGTTTTAGCAACCATTTCTGTAATTAACATTTGAAGTGTTTTTGAGTCATTCATATCGTAAGTCGCTGGGAATAAGTATCCTTCAAGCACATATTTTACTTGGTAGCCATTATATGATTGAGTCAATAATTTCGGGAATTTTTGAACTAAATAACGTAAGAAATCTTCGTCTTGAACTTTTGCCATGAAATCTTCGGCAGTGTATTTTGTAGATTTTTCAACTTCTTTAGCGATTTCCGTTAATTGTTCCCCTTCACGAATCAGAACTTTAGTCGTGTTTTGATCTTTATCTTTTCCTTGACCAGAAAGTTCTGCGATAATTTCGTCTAAAGTCATACTTTTAGAAACATGGTACAATCCTGATTTAAATCCAGAAACGTTTTTGAATTTCAAATAGAAATTAAACAGCTTTGAATTACGGATAATTCCTTCTTCTTCAAGCGCTTTTGATACTTCTTTAACAGATGCGCCTTGTTCAATTTCAAATGAAACAAGTTCTGTTTGAGCTGTATCAACTGGTTGTGTTTCTCCTTTAATGTAATTCCAAGTAAAGAATCCCCCTACTAGGACAATTACTAAAAGTGCAATCATAAAATATTTCATTATCTTTTTGATAATTGAAGTTTCCTTTTTACGAATATCACGTTTCGTATCCGTATCAGAAATTAAGGAATGTTTTTTATGTTCTTCTTGAGACATTGTTTTCCCCCTTAAATTGGTATCAAATGATATCCATAGTTGTAGTTATTATACCTCATTCTTATTGAAAAATGAAGAAAGTCAATCTAAAAAGCTCCTATTACAAACAAAAAAAGAGCTTGAGTTCAGGACTGATCTCAAAAGTGGAAATTTTAATAAAAACATCCTAGAGTACCGTCTCCTGTATTTAATCGGAGACAGGTAGTCCAATTTTTGTCGGATTCGCTTTTCATTATAATAAGTGATTTAATTTTCTACAATTTGAATTACAATAGAAGATGAAGTTATTACTTCATCTTTTATGTAGTTGGTGAAAACGATAAGTCTCTCGATTTTTATACCATCTATACCATGTTTCTACTTGTGTTTTGTTTTTTATGTTTACCTCCAACATTACTTGCTTTGTACTATATCCCTGTAATTTCATTTCTACGGCTTTATTTTTAGTATTGACTGAATAAGCAGCACGATTTTTAAACATAAAAAGACACCTCCATGCGTATTTGATAATATTGTACCAAATCCAAATTGGAGGTGTTTTATTTAATTCTCATTTACGGAGGTCAGTACCTGAAGGAGTTGTCTCCATTATTTGTCATATAACTGATGCTTAACTTAGCGAGATACGACTTGTTCAACAGAAGCTACAATTTGAGAAACGAGCGCTTCTTCACTCACGCCTGTCACTTCTTTGACAACTTCCGCAAGAGGTTTTTGTGCAAGTAATGCTTGTAATTCAACCGATTGTTGGTCACTATCATCTTTGTAATCAAAGACATACGCAACAGTCTTCAATAGGTTGTCATATGAAAGTCCACGTTCACGTAATTCACGAATAGGACGGATGAAGCGTTCGTCGTATCCTAATTTACGAATTGGTGTTCTTGCCACACGAGTAACATCATCCACGATAAATGGATTTTCGAAACGACTGATAATAACTTTATGGTAGTCTTTTAAGGCTTGTTCGTCAAAGCCCCATTTAGCAATAAGAAGACTTCTGATTTCTGCAAGAACCGCTTCTACATTTTCTTTCACGGTTGGATTTTGAAGAGCTTCAAGGATTGTCTTAGAACCGTAGTGTGCGCCTGTATATGCTGAAGTCGCATGTCCTGAGTTCACTGAGAATAATTTTCTTTCGATGAATGGTTCAAGGTCTTCTTCGTAATGCACCCCTTCTAATTTAAGAGATGGGTTTTTCATACGGCTTGTTTCAACCACCCATTCATTGAAAGGTTCCACCACCACAAAAAGTGGGTCTTCATGCGTTTGCGCTGGAACGATACGGTCTACAGCTGCATTCGGGAAGCCGACAAATTCTTCCGCATAGGCAAGGCCTTCTTCACTTAAGTATTTTTTGACTTCTTCGTATAAGAATTGAGAACCGCCAATCATGTTTTCGCACGCTAGAACATCAACTGGAGTTGTATTTCCACTAACACGGCGTTGTTCAATTCCCTTTGCGATAAGTTCCGCAATGAATGGCAAGATATTTGGTCCGATGGCTGTTGTCACTAAGTCTGCCTTAGCAACGGCTTCTACGACTGCTTCTGGATTCTTAGCATTATTAATTCCACGTACGTTCGATACGGCAATATGGCGTTGTCCTTCTTCAGCAATCTCGATTTCGTAAGCACCACGTTCATTTAAGGCGTCAATGATTCTTTCGTTGACGTCAACGAATGTGATTGAAAATTGATTTTCAAATAACAATTCTCCGATAAATCCACGACCAATATTTCCTGCGCCAAAATGTACTGCATTTTTCATAGTTGATGACTCCTTACTCTACATTATTTAATAAGCGAATAACTTCTTCAACCGATTGTGCATCTGCTAATTTCACAACGTTATCCACATCTGCACAGAAGATTGAGATTTTTTGGATGATTTCTAAGTGTTCGTCTCCAAGTCCAGCAATTCCGAATAATACAGTTACGACTTTTGGATCTTCTTGCGTTCCGAAGTTCACTCCTCGAGGAACTTGAACAATCGCAACTCCTGAAGAATTCACTTCTTTTTTAGCTGCATCTGTTCCATGTGGAATTGCAATGAAGTTTCCCATATAAACAGATAAGTCTGCATCTCTTTGAACCATTGCGTCCACATAGGCTTCATTGACATGGCCTGCTTCAACAAGCAAGCGTCCACAGTAACGAATGGCTTCTTCTTTGTTCTCAAAAGCTTGATTCAATTTAATTAGTTTTTCCTGAAATTCCATGGTTAATTCTCCAATTTCTTAATTTTTTCGTTGAATATGGTATTCAATAAGTGATAGATGATTTCTTGATTCCCGGTACGATAGATTTCGGTATAGAGATTATTTTCCAGAATGGACTGGCTAATCGCTGTCATCAAGTTTCTCACTTCTTCACTCTCATCCAATTTCGTTAACATCACTAGAATTCGTTTAACCTGTTCCCTGCCGTGCGTCATGGATTTGGCTTCAACAGGTTGTTCTAATTCGATAACGACAAAGTGACTTTCTAAAACTGTATGCGACTGTGTATGCAGCAGTGCCAGGTTCGTATTCGGAATCGCAAGTGGACTCTCTTCAAAGCGTCTCAATAACTTATCCGCCAAATAGTCCGCTCCATTTACTAGTTGTAAGTTCTGGATGAGTTGGAAGACGGTCTTCTCAAAGGTCGCTGTATTCTGAACGTGCATCAAGCGGAAATTCTTTAACAGCTGACTCGAAGCATGTAGGTACGCCTGTAAATCAAACGCAATCGTTTCAACAGGACGTTCCGTTCGGCGAACTGTGATATTTTCTTGGACGTGTTGTAAGCACTCTTGTAATTCCAGGATTTCCTTAGCAGAAGGAAATGCAGAAATGGTATCAAACTGATAGCCTAAAACTGGCTTTGTCGACAGTGTGTAATCAAATGCTTGAAGGTCAATCCCCTCGAGCTCACTACTGGATACCACCTTGATTTGTCCCACGAACGGTGCAATACTTTGCATTTTTGTAATCAGTAAGTTCGTCATGAGTGGTCGTTCATCCGTCACGAGTAAGACACGAATCGGATAGATATCCGGACTTCTTCTTAGACTCGAAGCAAAATGCAACGTAATGAGAGAATGCTCATACTCACTGTTCAGATAACTTGGGAAGATATCGCAAACAACGAGGCTGACGATATCATTCAGATACTCATTTTTCTTGGTGACTAGAGACGCCACATGATAAGACGAACCTTCTGGGTATAAAACCGGTACGGCTAAGGCTAGCTTTAGATGATGAAAGAGAAATGTAAAGAGCGCTTTATCTCGAATAAAATCAATCTTCGTAAAACGCGAAACGCTATCGATTAATTGGCTGACGCTGTAGTAGAATTCACTATCAAAGCGTTCGCGATAAAGAGGAACTTCCTGTCTCTTTAGTACCGTTTCATCGATGATTTTGGCAAACGACACGATCTCTTGTATATTATAAAAACGTGATGACGCTTCATCGCTAAGCTCCTTAAAGAGCGTTTGCGAAATGGTGAGGGCGTCTTTGGAGATGCCACTAATCGTTTTGGGGGTTAACCGATTATCCGCTAATGCTAATAAAAAGGTTAAGAACTCCTTGATTTTGGGATCTAATGTTCCAAGAGCGGTACTTTGCCCTTCTAAGGCCTTTTTGCATACGGTAACTGTGTTCTTTTCTAAATGACTAAATCCTTCCCATTGCCCGTTCGCCAATTCCTGTATAGAAATAGCATTAGACAGGACGATTGCTAACACTCTCCTCTTTTGCCAATCGTCTCCTTGTATCATATATCCTTTTTGGCGGTTGAGTGTCAGATTGAAATGCGCTAGTCGCTTCTCAATCAGTGCAATGTCCTGAATAATCGTTACATTTGAAACGAAGAGGCGCTTTTGGAGCACCTCATTCGTAATAGGGCTCTCTTCACTAAGTAAGAGATAGGTGAGGTGTAATAACCGATCTGTCGGGCTGCTGCTCATCGTGATGGTCTCACTCTCTAAGCGTTGCAAGTCTCCTTCTAGATAGTATTTTTTTCCCTCTTTAATTAGTTGGATGCCTAAAGGTTCCAAGCTAATGGTTAAATCAGAGATGGTCCGATAAACCGTTCTTGTTGAAACCTTTAAGAGTTCCATCATTTCTTTTACGGAAAGCTTTCCGAGTTCCAGAAAGGCTTTAATCAATTGTTCTTCTCGATTTGTAAATAACATATCTTCATTATACTCTTTTATCGAGAAAACCTTTAATTATTTGTGCATGCGAGCAATTAATTTATCATATTCTGGTGTTGTTACAACACTGTCGACTACTAATAATTGCGCATTTGGTGCAGCTTCTTGTACTTGTGATTGTTGTGCAATCGTTGTAACAACCAAGATATTTTTAGCATTATGTTCTGCTAATTTATCAAGTGGAACTGTCACAACTGGAATCTTCACATCATTTGAACGGAAGATAGATTGTAATGTTTCACGACCCATTGTTGCAGATCCTTCCGCTTTGTCATAGGCAAAGACAACTTCGTCGACAAAGTTTAAGTCAACTGCTGCATCTTCTTGTGCTGGTGCAGCTGTTTCAGCTGGGCTAACTGTTCCGTTTGTTAATTGTGCTACGATTTCATCGTATTTTGGAGATGTTAAGAAGTTATCAACGGCTACGTGAATAGCTCTTGGCGTACGTTGTGCAGCGCGTTCTGCTAATTCTTCTTGAGTGACAATTAATGTGTAATCTGTATCTTCAAGTGTTGAAATAGCTTGGTTTGTAACAGGAATATTTTCAAAACCTGCTTTTTGAATTTTGTTACGAAGAAGTGAAGCACCCATCGCTGAGCTTCCCATTCCAGCGTCACATGCAAAGATAATACGTTTTACTGAATCAGTAGAGATTGTTGAAAATTCAGGTGAAGCAGCAACGGCTTGTCCCTTTGCTTGTGCTTTTGCAGCTGTAGTAGCCGCTTGAGCAGCTTCAAGTGATGCTTCTTCTGAATTGTCGAGTTTTAAGATGAATGAACCTACTACAAATGATACAGCAGCAGCTACTAATACACCGGCTAATACAACTAAGTGAGGCATGAACCCTTTAGGAGCCATTCCTAAGATTGCGATGATTGAACCTGGTGAAGCAGCTGAAGTTAATCCTGCTCCTAATAATTGGAATGTGAATGTACCAGATACACCACCTGCGATAACAGCAA